>JAGAIK010000074.1 GCA_017626625.1 Roseburia sp. | reverse complement strand
TGGAAAGCAGCGTTCCGTTATTAATCACAAATACAATGAAACCGGATGCCATAAAAGAGAAATTAGGCTGTACTCCGCTTGCGGACGCCTGCATGGACGCTGCAGAAAACGGCTTGAAAGAAAATTATGCCATTCCGGTTCCGGTAGATATTTCCGGAACAGTGGGAGAAATCACACATTCCGGTGATGGTGCAGGTTCCATATCGGTGGAGGGAAATCCGAATAATGCGTATCAGGTGGTAATTGAAATCACGGAAACAGGTTCTTTAAATGACGGAATGTTCCGGTATTCCCTGGACGGAGGAAACATTTATTCTGAAGAACAGATGATACCGCTGTCAGGCAGCTATGAGTTGCCTAAGACGGGACTGACGATTATGTTTTCCGGGGAAGAAAATCCGCAGGAGTTTAAAGAAGGGGATGCCTATTCCTTTGAAACCACAGAGCCGGCACTGAATAACCAGAGTGTACTGAAGGCGGTGGAGAAGTTAAAAAACAGCAACATTTCTTTTGAGATGGTGCATATCGTAGGCATCTCGGGAAAGGCATTGTGGGCAGCACTCCAGCAGGAGGCGTTGGAGTTTCTTGATACTTATAAGAAACCGCTCATCTTTTTGGTGGAGGGCAGGGCAGTGCGTGACGACGAGACACTGGACGAGTATCTGGCAGCCATGAAAGAGGAACGCCGTGGGATTAACAGCATTTACATATGCGTTTCCCTGTCTTATGGAATTTATACAAGACAGGATTTAAGTACAAAAGTGATTAACATGGCGGGAGTGTTGTCCGGTTTATTCGGACAGGCAAAGGAAAGCCTTTCTATTGGCTGTGTCAGGGATTTTTCCATTAGTTCAGCAAAGCTGCTACAACTGGTTCCAGAAGGAATTGGAGATTATGCCAAACTTTTCGATGACGCCGGATATACGGTGTTCCGGCAATATACAGGCTTGGAAGATTATTATGTTTCTAATGCCAAAACCTTTGCTTCAGAGAACAGCGATTTCCCCTATGTGGAAAATGTGCGGGTACTCAATCGCATTGTCAGGGAAGTTACAAAAAGAGCAACAGAAAACATTCAGCAGGAAATTGACCCGGAGGAGATTGAGACGAGCGTTAAGGGCATCGAGTCGGAATTGAATATTGCAATGGACGACTGCATGGATGATAAAATCATCAGTTCCGGCGAAGTGACGATTGATACTGAAAGCGTCAATATTCTGGTAGATGAATCGCTGGATGTGAGTGCAGAGTGGGTACCGATGGGGACTGCCAGGGTGTTCAACATCAGATTTGCGGTACAAAATCCATACACTGCAACGGAATCTGAATAGGAGGGAATGCAATGGCAAAAAAGAAATTAATTAATGGCAGGGCATATGATTGGAACAGTATTGATATCGCCGTTCCTGGAATGCAGAACATTGAAATCACAGAGATTTCCTACGGCAGCAAGCAGGAAGAAGAGGCTGTTTATGGAAAGGGCGGAGACCCGAGAGGCTGGGGAACAGGAAATCACAGTTCTGATGTGACGGTATCCATGTCAAGGGAGGATTTTAATGAGTACTGCAGGGTGCTTAAGAAGAACGGAGTAAAAAGGCTGTTCAACTATGTAATACCCAAGATTACAGTGAGCTTCGCCAATGAGGATGAAAAAACGACCACGGATATTATAAACAAGGTCAAATTTTCGGAAACTTCATTTAAAGCAGCCCAGGGTGATAAGACTTTAACAGTAGAATTAAAAGGAACAGCATACGGCAGCGTTAAATATAACGGATTGCGGGCGTAAAAATCAAAATAAGTGACAAAAACAGGAAAAAACGGAGGAAATTATCATGGAAAACTTAAACCAAAGCATCAGAACACCATTTGCAGGTCAGATGATGAACCTGCCACCTAAGAATGAAAATTTGGAACCAAAGCCGGAGCCACAGGAGCAGCTTCCAGCGCCTGTTCTGGAAACTGAAAAAGAAACAATTCAACGGTTACGTGAAAAATACAAAGCTTCCGGAGCTAAGATTTATGAAGTGACAACTTCTTTTAATGAGGATGACGAGGTGGAGAAAACGTATGACTTTATTTTTAAGAGACCGAATACGGCTTCTTATGACAGATATGTGAAAACTTCCGCTACCTCAGGAAGCAAGGCGTTAAAGATGTTTCTGTTAGACAATATCTGTCCGGAACAGGAGAAGGAATTGGGGGAGGCTCTGGAAGAATACCCGGCTATGTCAATCGGCATCGGAGAGAAGCTTCTCAATATGCTCGGACTTAGCAAGGAGACACAGGTAAAAAAGCTGTAGAGGACTGGAAAGAGCGGATAAAGGAAAATGAGGTTCAGATGGGGAAGATATTTATTTATAAGTATCTCCCCAAAGAACTCATTCCTCAAAATATGGAGCAGCTTGAATTTGACGATTTTTTCAGGTTGATTGCCATGGCAGAGCTGGTGCAGGAAATGATGATTAAGGATTTAGAGATTGCTGTCAATCACGGAGTGGCGGCGATATTTCCGGATACAGAATAGGGGGGAATACATATGGGAATGGATTCCGTATACCGCCTTTCTGTTGTTCTGGGGCTTGTGGATAATATGTCTAATGGGCTTTCAAGTACTACTGACCGAGTGAAAACCAGCACGAAGGCTATCTCAGAAGCGTTTGGAACGGTACAGAAAGCAGGAGCTGTTCTTGGAGGCATCGGAGCCTCGATTGTGACTGCGGGATATGCGACGGTACAGAGCACATTTGATACACAGGACGCACTGGGAGAACTGGCATCTCTGGGAGTCACGGATTTAAAGGCAGTGGAAAATGCTGCGAAAGGTTTTTCTGATACCTGGGCAGGAACCACGAAAAGCGATTTTATTACCGCAGCATATGATATTAAGTCAGGTATCGCTT
Organism: Roseburia sp.; assembly: GCA_017626625.1. Lineage (GTDB taxonomy): Bacteria > Bacillota > Clostridia > Lachnospirales > Lachnospiraceae > Roseburia. The sequence continues at coordinate 458 of JAGAIK010000074.1, read as the reverse complement.
CCCTTACGGATGAGGGCGTGGCAGATTTTACGGAACTGGCAGCACTAACAGGCAAAGCGACAAAGTCTACCACACAGGAAATGAGCTCCTTGTTTGCTACAGGGTATGGTATTTACAAAGGTGCCTATGAGGACATGTCCGACTTAAAGTTTGGGGAAATGTTTTCCGCAGGAATATCAACGGCAGTAAAAAATTATAAGACTGCAGGTACCGAGATGGCGAGTGCAATCTCTATGTTGGGAGCCACGGCGACCAATAATAAGATTTCCATGGAGGAGCAGTTGGCTATCTTAGGTCAGTTGCAGACTACCATGAGCGGTTCTGAAGCAGCCACAAAATACAAGGCATTTTTAAACGCTGCAGCATCTGCCGGGGAAAAGCTTGGATTGTCCTTTGTGGATGCAAACAATCAGTTGTTGACGACGCCGGAAATATTGACGCAGCTTCAAAGCAAGTAC
>JAGAIK010000073.1 GCA_017626625.1 Roseburia sp. | reverse complement strand
ACTGACACATTAGTTTCTGAGCCCACAGGATATCGTACCGTTTCATGCCAAAGGGTACGATATCCTGCTTGTCTCTTCCTAATGTGACAGCCTCCCGGATATCTTTTATGTATGATTAGTTGTTGATGAGCTTATCGCCTTCGTTGTTCCAACTGTAGAGCTTACGGATTTCCTCTCCGACCTTCTCTGACGGATGCTCGGCAGCTAATTTTCTCATAGCTTTAAAGTGAACCTGTTTTCCTGCAGGAGACATATCCAATAAGAACTCTTTTGCGAAAGAACCATCCTGAATATCGGATAAGATTTTCTTCATGGCTTTCTTGGTGTCCTCTGTGATAATCTTCGGTCCTGTGATGTAATCGCCGTATTCTGCTGTGTTGGAGATAGAATATCTCATTCCTGCAAAACCGGACTGATAGATTAAGTCTACGATTAACTTCATCTCATGGATACACTCGAAGTATGCGTTTCTTGGGTCGTAGCCTGCTTCTACCAAGGTCTCAAAGCCTGCCTGCATTAATGCACAGACACCGCCGCAGAGAACTGCCTGCTCACCGAAGAGGTCTGTCTCTGTCTCGGTACGGAACGTAGTCTCAAGAACACCTGCTCTTGCTCCGCCGATACCAAGTGCATATGCCAATGCCAAATCCTGTGCTTTTCCGGTAGCGTCCTGCTCAACAGCGATTAAGCAGGGAACACCTTTTCCAGCCTGGTACTCAGAACGAACGGTATGTCCCGGTCCCTTCGGTGCAATCATGGTAACGTCTACATCCTTCGGAGGTACGATACATCCGAAATGAATGTTGAAGCCATGTGCGAACATTAACATATTTCCAGCCTCAAGGTTTGGCTCGATATCGTTTTTGTAAAGGTCTGCCTGTTTCTCATCATTGATTAAGATCATGATGATATCAGCTTTCTTTGCTGCCTCTGCTGCGGTAAATACTTCAAAGCCCTGTTTTACTGCTTTGTCCCAGGATTTGCTTCCCTCATAAAGACCGATGATGACATTGCATCCGGACTCCTTTAAGTTTAACGCATGTGCGTGACCCTGGCTGCCGTATCCGATGATGGCAATGGTCTTTCCCTCTAATAATGAAAGGTTACAATCTTCCTGATAAAATATTTTTGCTGACATAATTTATTTCCTCCATTTTTTAATTGATTTCTCAAGTTTCTGCTTACAGTGAACGTACCACGCCGTCCTCATCAATCATCACGACATCTGAGATACCGCGGGACAATCCGGTAATTCCGGTGCGCGCCAGTTCTAAAATCTCATATCCTGACAACAGGTCAAGAAATGCGTCTAATTTCTCCTGGTGTCCGGTCAGTTCGATTACCATGGAATCATGGGTGACATCCACCACCTTGCCATGGAAAATCTCTGATACGTTAAGAATAGGCTGACGCTCCGTGTCTTTTGCCTTAATCTTAACTAAAATCAGCTCTCTCGTCACAGAAGAACCGGTCTCTAACTGTTTAATGTCCACCACATCTTCCAATTTGGCTAACTGTTTCTCAATCTGCTCTAAAATCTGCTCGTCGCCGCTGGTGACGATGGTAATCCTCGTATACCGCGGGTCGGCAGTCACACCGGAGGAAAAGCTGTCTATATTATAGCCTCTCCGGCTGAACAGACCGGAAATGTGGCTTGTCACACCCGGATTGTTCTCTACAAGCAGAGATAATACCTGTTTTCTCATAAAACATTCCTCAATAGTTTCTTACTTTAAACACACATCACACTAAAGCTATGATACCACATCAATCCATTTTGTCAATAAACAAATCCAAAAAACTGACCGCCCCTTTTCCTCTGCCGCCAGTTTTATTTGCTCTTTTTGATTTTAAATTAATCGGTAAGCAGCATTCCTTTTCCGTCACGGTCAATCTTTCCGCAGAGAATTAAAATTCCCTCAATCAGTCCCCAGATTCCGCTAATCGGAGAAAGAAGACCGCAGCTTACAACAGTAATCACTAACTGTGCCACTGCCTTCCCGGTATATCCAAGATAGAAATTATGTACGCCGAAGCAGCCTAAAAAGATACCCAGTAATCCCGCCGCTATCTTGGATTTATCTCCCCTCGGTCCGTAAGCGGTTAAAGAGACGCCGCAATTTAAGCAGACCTGGCTGTTAGGAGGCGTAGGCTGACCGCAGTTCGGGCAGAAATTATTTCCGCTTCCCTTCTGTGCCCCGCATCTGACACACATTACTGCCGCATCTGTCACATACTGCTCTCCGCAATTTCTACAAAACATAACATCATTCCTCCATTTTTTTGATAATAGAATTTATTCTACCTT
>JAGAIK010000072.1 GCA_017626625.1 Roseburia sp. | reverse complement strand
TCATGGAGCTTCTTGGCAGCCGCTATTCCGTCAATCTCTATACCGGCAGCGACACCACCGGGCTTCCGGTGAAAAACTGCGGACTGGTGAAAACTCTGACGGAAATGCCCCTGGTGTTCCACTACAGTAAGATTAATCTGAACATTACCTCAAAATCCATCCACGACGGACTTCCCTTACGGATTTTTGATGTATTAGGCTGCGGAGGCTTTCTGCTGACCAATTACCAGACGGAGCTGACGGACTATTTTACTCCCGGCAGGGACTTAGACTGCTACACCGGGGAGGATGATTTACTGGAAAAAGTGGAATATTACCTGACCCACGAAAAAGACCGGAAAGAAATTGCTCAGAATGGTTTTGAAACCGTTCAAAAATACCACAACTACCCCGAACGGTTGTTACAGATGATTTCCCTTGCTTACGGAATAACAGAAGGAGACTTATGACCATATTATTTCTCGATTCGCCTGCTTTCGCAAAGCAGGATATGATAGATGCCTTTACGGAATGCGGCATTTCCTGCGATTTGTTTTTTCACAACGCTTACAACGAGCGGAAAAATACTGACTTTGAGTCTGCCTTTTCCGCCGCTGTGGAGGGACGCAGCTATGACTTCGTATTTTCCTTTAACTATTTTCCGGTTCTGTCAAACTGCTGTCAGAAACACGGCTTGAACTATGTTTCCTATGTCTATGACAGTCCCTTAGTGGCATTGTATTCCTGTACCCTGATTAACCCCTGCAATTATGTATTCCTTTTTGATAAGGCAACCTATCTGACTTTCCATAATGCAGGAATCCCTACGGTATACTATCTTCCCCTGGCGGCAAACGTAAGACGGCTGACCTCCATGGTCTGTCCGCCGCAAATGAAGCCGCGGATTGCGGCAGACGTCTCCTTTGTGGGCTCTATCTATAACGAAGAGCACAATTTTTATGAGCGGCTGGATAAGATTTCCGACTTTACCAGAGGCTATTTGGACTCCATTATGGCTGCACAGCAAAAGGTTTACGGCAGCTTCTTTTTAGAAGAGCTGCTGACGCCCCCGATTTTAGCGGACCTGCAAAAATGTATTCCCTACCAGCCCATGTCTGACGGTACGGAAAGTGCAGCTTATGTCTATGCCAATTATTTTCTCTGCCGGAAAATAACCTCCAATGAGCGGCTTGCCCTGTTAAAAGCTGTCTCAGACACTTTTTCCTTAAAGCTCTATACCCACAAGCCTGTGGCAGAGCTTTCCCATGCCGAATATATGGGTACGGTGGATTATTATGATACGATGCCGTTGATTTTTCAGAACAGCCGCATTAACTTAAACATCACATTAAAGAGCATTCAGACCGGTATTCCGCTGCGCTGCATGGACATTATGGGAGCAGGAGGCTTTCTGCTGACTAATTTCCAGAGTGACCTGTTAGACGACTTTGTGCCCGGAGAAGATTTCGCCTTTTATGAAAGTGAAAAAGATTTTGTGGATAAAATTCGTTACTATCTGTCCCATGAAGCGGAACGGCAGCAAATCGTCTCTAACTGCCTTGGAAAAATGCAGGAGGGGCATACCTTTGTGCACCGTGTCCATGCCATCTTAGATACCATAACCCAATAATGACAGGAATCCTTTATCACTTTCCTATTTCCATTAATAAATGCCGGGGGCAGAAATTCTTCTCCACTCCCGGCATTCATTTTTCTTAATGATTGATGATAAACTCGTCCATACTCTTTTTTCTTAGTCTTTCATAATAAACTCGTCGATATCTTCTTCTAAAAGCTTCGCTCCCCTCTCATATCCCTTGTAGAGCAGCAGGCTCTTTTCCACCAAATCCGCCGGGCTCATATTTTCCTCCGTATAAATATCGTCTCCCATCTCATACTCTTCCTTATGCGCATACATGACAATCAAATCCAATATCTCTTCCCCGCTGATTTTTTCATTTTGCGCCAGCATATCCTTTAATTTTTCCAACAGCTCTCTCTCTAGCGTAGAAGCATCCCTGGCGGCAAGCAGCAGTTCCTCCTGTTTCCCTATCATTTCCGTGATTTGTACTCTGAAATCCGCCACCTCCTGTTTGAGCCCCCTCAATTTTTTCAGAAGCTCCTGTTGCTTTTCCGCAGAAAATGCAGCCGGTATGCTTTTTTCTATCCCATAAATATCTATCTCCCGGTTACATTGCTGTTCTATGGTTTCCGCCAATGTCTGGTTGACGGTTCCCTCTATTTTTGCACCGCCCTCCGTGGCGTCAATGACTTCAATCAGATTTTCGTTCATGTGAATCACTTTCTCGAACCACTGTTTATAATACCACATCTGGAAATCTGTCTCTAACATCGTGCCGTCAATGCCTTCTACCTCAACAATTTTGCGTTTGTGGATATATTCCTCATTATCTCCAAAGGTTCCCACCACTTCTTTGGTATGGGACTGTCCCCCTGTGAAAGCCAGGTCCTGACCGATAAAAACAATTTTCCGAAATCCCAAATACAATGCAATCATAAATGCCTCCGAGGAAACGGAACCGCCGGAGGCGAAGCTTGGGATGGCATATCCCAATTCATTTGCCAGTGTTCCGTTCCAGCCCCGGTAATAACTGCCATAATAAAAAATATCTTCCCCATATTGTTCCACAATCTTCTTTCGGCTGGTTCTTGTGCACGCCCAGATAATGCCGTTTAAGTCTATCCCGTCAAAAAAACGGTCTGGCGAATTAGGGTCAACGGTACACACCATATCCGGTCTGATTCCATTTTTCAGAACCGTTCTTAAAGCGGCATCCACCACCATAATAAATGCCTTTCCCTGTGCCTTCTTTAAGGTTTTTATATTTTTATCCAGAGACGGTCCGGCTGCAACAATAATGGCCGGTATCTCATTTACCGGATACTCCGCCAACGCCTGCCGCAACTGCTCTAAATTTTTATGATAAAGCAGATTTTTCATATGAAATAAGGTATGCTGTGGAATCAGCCTGTCAAAGGCAAAGCTCGTACTTTTATTGATTACTTCATTCCGCATCCGCTCAATTACGCTGTCCATAAACATTTCACAGGTATCATGATACAGAATATCATAGCCCGGCAGAATACAGAACTCCAACAGCTTCATGCGGGTATAGTCCACAATTTTCTGCAAAACCACCTGTGCTTCTGTCTCAAGCTCTGCCAGATAAAACAGTACATTTCCTGCTTCAATTAAATCACATATATCAAATTCATGGCAGACCATTGCAAACAGTTCTAAATCCGGTTCGCAAACCACTATCATATTGGTGTCATCACATTTTTTCCACAATTCCCGCACACATCTGCCGTCCGAAAAGCCAAATACAAAATAAATGCCATACAAACGGATTTGATACCTGTCTGCATACAGCTCCGCTGCCTCCATGGGATTTTGCATACTGTTCAGTCTCCATGCCCTTCCCTGGTGCTTCACCCAGGGTATCAGCATTCCATTTGCCGTCTGTGCCAATCCTATCCGCTCAGAAACTTTCTCTACATCAATTTCTCTTATTTTCTCCGCTAAACATCCATATTTTTTCTCTATTGCTGCGATGTTCTTCTCAAAAACGCCCATGTTTTCCTACCCTTTCTACGCATTCTCCGTGTTCTGAAAATAAAATTGAACAAAGAGCGCTGCCTTTTCCCTCAGGCAATCCGCCATTCCAAGCATATCCAGATTTTGATATGCCTCTAGCAGTTCCCGCAGCATCACCAATGCAAAATTTCCCCCAAGAGCCAACTGTTCCTGTGTCTGGTTTTTTATCATATTTTGAAAAGTCCCCAACAGCCCCGTCGCTTTTTTCATTGCTTCATGTTCCTTATTCTGATACAGCATATGGCTGGTTTCTTCGATTTCTCTCAACAATTCCTTCTCGCCCATGTTTTTCCTCGTTTCCATATAAGATAAAAAAGCCGGCAGTAAACTGCCGGCTTTTCATTTTTGAACTATTGGTTCGTGCAACTCTCAAAATTAGCCTAAGAGAGATAATACACCCTGAGTAGACTGGTTAGCCTGAGCAAGCATAGACTGTCCTGCCTGAGCAAGAATGTTGTTCTTGCTGTACTCAACCATCTCTTCTGCCATATCTGTATCACGGATACGAGACTCTGCAGACTGGGTATTCTCAGAAATGTTATCCAAGTTAGCAATGGTGTGCTCTAAACGGTTCTGTAATGCACCTAAGTAAGAACGCTGTGCAGATACTACAGAGATAGCTCCCTGAATAGCACTCATAGCTGCACCTGCTGCTGTGAAAGAAGATACTTTCAATGAGGTTACGCCAATACCTGCTGCAGACATTGCATTGATAGAGATTGTGATAGCCTGACCAGAAAGGGAACCAACCTGAAGGCTCTTTCCTGTGAAGTTACCATCAATTAAGTTCTGAGTATTGAACTGAGTTGTGGAAGCAATTCTGTTAATCTCAGATGTCAACTGGTCAATCTCAGCCTGGATAGCGCCTCTATCAGCCGTGGTGTTGGTATCGTTTGCTGCCTGAGTAGCTAACTCGTTCATACGCTGTAAGATAGAATGAGTCTCATTTAATGCACCCTCAGCAACCTGGATTAAAGAAACACCGTCCTGTGCGTTAGAAGAAGCCTTGTTTAATCCACGGATCTGGCTTCTCATCTTCTCAGAAATTGTTAAACCAGCAGCATCATCGCCTGCACGGTTGATTCTGTAACCAGAAGATAATTTCTCAGTAGATTTTGCCTGATTTCCTGTTG
>JAGAIK010000006.1 GCA_017626625.1 Roseburia sp. | reverse complement strand
GCCTACAATCCTTTGGTTCTGGCTGCTCTTGCGGCATGTATCCACATTCTTCCCACCGGCGCCTGCGTGGACCTCTCCGACGGCGAGAAGGCTCTGGTTCTGGTGGAAAACCCTGCGGATTTTACACGCCCTATGGTCTTAAAGTTCTCCAACAACTTAATCTATGACCTCAGCGACCCTGCAATTCACAAGAGCTTAAAGGTGGTGGATATCATGAAAACCATGGATAACCGCATTGCCATCGACGAGCACACCTTAGAGCATTTTGTAGCGGACGCTTACATAAAGGAAACCGCAGACCGTTTCCGCAAGCGGAAATTAGAGGCTGCCCAGCGCAGGCAGAGTGAAATCCAGAAGAAAACGATGGATTCTCTGATGAACAGCGCAGAGGTGGTTGCAGGAGATACCGAAGAAAAAACGGTGAAAAAGCCAAGGAAGAAAATGAAATTGTTATAAAAAAATACTCCCATCAATCAGATATTGATTGACGGGAGTATTTTTTTGTCTCAGTCCTATTTTTCCAGCCAGATAATCAGGGCATTCCATGCCAGGGGAATTACCCCCGCCATCATAACCGCATAGGCAATTCCCAAAAAAATATTCTGTCCGCAAATCAGCGTTCCGATTACAAGCTGCTCCGCACAGGCAATCAGGACAATTTTCTTTAAGAACTGTGCTAAATACCCGATGCGTACCAGCTTTATCTGCCGGAGGTCCAACGGCAGGTATTTGATTTTTTTCAGATAGGAAACCTGTTTTCCCTGCTCCTTTATGTTCCTGTAGATGGCAAGATAGCCCATGGGAGCAATGACTGTTGTCCACATCAGCCCCACAAATCCCATACTTCTTCCGCCTTTTTCCAAGCACATTTCTGCGGGCATAAGCAGGAATAAAAGAATAATTCCGGTATAGAACCATTTTAATATTCCAAACAGCACCTCATCCTCACGGTAAGCTACAAGCCTCTCATCCATTCGCCGTATGATTTCCCGCTGTTTTCTGTTTTCCTGCTGCCGTGCCTTTCTGCTTTCCTTTTCTCTCATATGCACCATCTTTCCCTTCTGTTTTATACTACTGTAATGCACATTCCCCTTTCACCAAATGGCTTATCTGAAAGTGAATGTGCCACTACATTACAGTGTATCTCCTGCCTCCCCGAAGGAAATCAGTTTTCCATCTTCTAACACAGCCACGTAATCCATCTTCTGCGAAATTTCTGTCTCAATATGGCTTGTCATCAAAACGGACGCCTGTTCTGTCCCGATAATCTCATGCAGTATGCAAAAAAATTCCCTCCGGAACACCGGGTCCATTCCGGCAGTCGCCTCGTCTAACAGATAGAGTACGCTGCCATGCGCCATAGCGAAAGCAGTCTGAAATTTGATAAATTGTCCCCGTGACAGATTTCCTACCTTCTGCCCTGCAGCAACATCCATCCGCTTCAGTAGTTCTAAAAAAAGCTCCATATCCCAGTTTTCATACGCCATACCGAAAATTTCTCCATTCTGCCTTGCCGTATAGTCAAACAGAAAAGGATTTTCATCGGAAACAAAACCAATCTGCTGCATGGTTTTCCTGTAATCGGTCCGGATGTCCTCTCCGTTTAAGCGGATTATTCCGTTATACTGCTTTTTTCTGCTCACGATACACTCTAACAGTGTGGTTTTTCCTGCCCCGTTTTTTCCCGCCAGCCCCATAAGATACCCTGCCGGAAGGGAAAAGCTGATATCCGATAAAAATTTTCTTTTTCCAATCCCAGTCACATGTTCTAACTCCAATAGCATTTTCCCGCCCTCCTTTTAATAGCAAAATCAATCCTCTCCTGCCGGAAGTTCCCGTTTTCTGCAATTTCAGGTACTTTCATACAGGGTCTGGGTCATTTCCAACAGCTCCTCACAGGAAATTCCTGCGGATTTTGCGGCTGTTATCAACTCTCCCAACCGTTCCTCCAGCAGCATCAACTGCTTTTCTTTCAGATAATCCGTGTTATATTCGCAGACATAAAAGCCCTTTCCGGGTGCCGAGCGAATCAGTCCCTCTTTTTCCAGTTCCTCATATGCCCGCTTTGTGGTAATGACGCTGACCTGCAGTTCTCCCGCCAGCCCACGGATGGAGGGCAGCGCCTCCCCTGCGGTAAGCTCACCGGAAACTATGGCATTTTTCAGTTGGTTGACAATCTGCTCATAGATTGCCATGGTGCCCTGAGGCTGTATCACAAGTTTCATTCCGCTGTCTCTTATCCTTTCCTACTGTTTTTCACCGTTTCCCGTCCTGCTGCGGTTTCATAATCTGCCCGCAGCTTTAATTGTTCCCTCCAAAAGCTCATCACCATAAGGAGCAGCGGCAAATCCACTGCGAAAAGTACCGCCGTATATCCTATTTTTTCTGCTGCGCTTACCACAGAGCCGCCAGTCTCTATCCACAAAATTCTGCTTATCAGCACCCAAAACTCCAGCATAAAAACAATCAGCGTACCGGTTTCCCACCATTCCCGGGCCGTGGTCAGCGTACCGGTACTGCCCACGGTTCGCTCCTGCATGGCAGTTGCCAGAATAATCATAATGCTCAAAACAAACGCCAACAGCAGCAAAAAGGAGGAATATCTTCTCAGAGAAACCAGTACGGCAGCCGCCGCCAATTCTATCAGAAGTGAAATGCCAATTTTTACTTCAAGCGTTCTTTTCAGATAGTTTTTTCTCTCTTCCTCTGTCATGGGACACAGGTACATGATTTTCGGCAGCCCCACCGGCTGCAGCGGTAATACAAACAGATGATACAGCACCGGCAGCATCAGGAGAAAATACGCCCCGAAATTTTCCGGCGAACGTGAAAAATTCCCCACAAGCATAATCGGCAGAAAAGTTACCGAATAGAGAAAAAACCACCAGTTATTTCCCTTATAACACTCTTTGATTCTTCCCCAGCGGAAGGCCCCAGCATATTCCTGTAATATCTTTTTCGTCATCGTTTTCGACCTTTTCCTCTCTTTGTCATGAAATACATGATTTCCTCTATGGAAGGCACTGTTACCGTCAGCTCCCTGTCGTATACATTCCGCCTTCTGTGGCGTATCAGTGCCCGTGTTCCGTAAGCAGTTTCTTCCATATAAATAATGCTTTCCTCAGGGAGGAGTTTTAATTTGTAAGTTTCCCCAACCAGCAGGCGGTATTGCTGCCTCATCGTCTCGATATCCTCGGCAAGCAGAAGTTTTCCTTTTTCCAGATAGACGATGTAATCTGCTATCCGGTCTAAATCCTCGGTGAGGTGGCTCGCCAGAATCACGCTGTTTGTCCCGTCGGCAATAAATTCTTTCAGAATGGAAAAAAATTCACTGCGAAATTCCGGGTCAAAATTTCCGGTGGGTTCGTCTAACACCAGCAGTTTCGGGTGATGTGCCAGCGCAAAGGCAAACTGAAATTTTAATTTTTCTCCCTTAGAAAGCTCCCTGAATTTTTTATCCGGGTGCAGGGAAAAACGGGAAAGATATTGGCAAAGCAGCGGTTCGTCGTAGTTTTGATAATATTTTCCATACTGTCTGGCGTTGTGCAGCAGGGTGTCATAACCGTCAAACAAATCCTCAGCAAGCACGGTTCCTATCATTTCTAAGATTTCTTTCCGGTCTGTGTCATAGGTTTTTCCCTCTATGGAAAGGCTGCCTGCGTCGGGTCGGTATAAACCCAATATCAGGTGCAGCAGCGTGGTTTTCCCGGCTCCGTTTAACCCGATAAGCCCCAGGATATAGCCCGGCGGAAGCTCAAAGGAAATCTGTTCTAAGTGAAATGCGCCCAGGCGCTTACTGATATCTGTTAGCTTTAGCATGACCTGCTCCTTTCTGTTCATATACTGTATATAACTATATATACAGTATATGAACAGCTTTGTCAAGGGGGATTGGCACATTTCCTCTAACGTAATCAGAAAAAAGCATGGAATAGGTACACTTACTGCATAACTGAAAAAGGGTCATACCCCACCGCTGGGATATGACCCTTTTTCTATTCTCCGGCATTGTGCCGTTTTTATTTTTAACCTTCGATAGGAATATATTTTTTATCCTCTACCTGAGGTCTCGCCTCTTTCTTCGGCACAAATACTTTCAGGATACCATCTTCAAATTTTGCTTTGATGTCTTCCTGCTCCACATTTTCTCCCACATAGAAGTTTCTGCTACAGGTTCCGTAATAACGCTCTCTGCGGATATATTTGCCATTATCATCTTTCTGGTCGTTTGATGTGTTGGTCTCTGCTGAGATGGTCAGATACCCGTCTTTCAGCTCCGCCTTTACATTCTCTTTCTTGCAACCCGGAAGGTCGATATCCAGCTCATATCCGTTATCGCTTTCCTTCACATCTGTTCTCATAATGCCTGCTGTCATATTCTGATATCTGGCAGAGGTATTTGCCGGACGTGCAAAATCATCGAAAAAATCATCAAATAAACTTTCTCCAAAAATACTAGGTACTAACATAAGTCATTCCTCCATTCTTATACACGCGGCATATCAGCCGTTTGACTACTGGTTTCTTTGGGTTTTGATTTTTAAACTCTGTGGAAATTTCTTTTCCCTTCGTTTGATTATGTTATACCACCATTATTAGCACTCGTCAATACAGAGTGCTAATAATTTAGAAATAGTTTATGAATTTTAGATTTTCTTATTTTTTTATCAAAAACAGCAGTACCACATCTCTGCAATACTGCTGTTTTGCTCTTGTTTTAAATATTCTTCACCTTTGCAATATCAATAGGCGTCAATGTGTCGGTGGCAGTCTCAAGGCTGCGTGCTAACGCATTGGCGGTATCCATCGCCGTGATACAGTAAACGCCCGTCTCAATGGCATTCCGGCGGATTAAGAAACCGTCCCTGCTCTTATCCCCATTTCCCTGGGTCGGGGTGTCAATCACAAGGTCAATCTTATGTCCTAAGATTAAGTCCATTACATTGGGGGACTCCTGGGAAATCTTATTGACCCGGAGAGCATTTACGCCGTGCTCCTGCAAATATTTTGCCGTGCTTCTGGTGGCGTAAATCTTATAGCCCAACGCCTCAAAACGTTTTGCCACGTCCACTGCCTCCGGCTTGTCCGCGTCTTTCACGGTCATAATCATCTGCTTATACTTCGGCAGCGTCACGCCTGCTCCTAAGAACGCCTTGTAAAGGGCTTCGTTAAAGTTGGTGGCGATACCCAAGCATTCACCAGTGGATTTCATTTCCGGTCCTAAGGAAATTTCTGCACCGCGCAGTTTCTCAAAAGAGAACACCGGCATCTTGATGGCAATGTAATCTGCCGTCGGCGCTAAGCCCGGCTCATAGCCAAGTCCGCGGATGGTATCCCCGATGATAACTTTAGTTGCCAAATCCACAATCGGAATCCCTGTTACTTTACTGATATATGGCACGGTTCTTGAGGAACGGGGGTTTACCTCAATGACATACACTTCCTCGTCCATGGCGATAAACTGAATGTTAATCAGTCCCACTACGTGAAGCGCCTGCGCCAGACGTTTGGTATATTCCACAATCGTCTCTTTTACATGGTCACTGATGGTGGGCGCCGGATATACGGAAATACTGTCGCCAGAATGCACGCCAGTACGCTCAATATGCTCCATGATACCCGGAATTAAAATATCCGTTCCGTCGCAGACCGCATCTACTTCGATTTCTTTTCCCTGTAAATATTTGTCTACCAAAATCGGGTGGTCCTGGGCAATCCGGTTGATGATACCGATAAATTCCTCAATTTCCTCATCATTAAAAGCAATCTTCATGCCCTGTCCGCCAAGCACGTAGGACGGTCTTACCAGTACCGGATAGCCGAGGCGGTTTGCCACCTCTTTTGCCTCCTCTGCGGTAAATACCGTTCCTCCGGCAGCTCTGGGGATTTTGGTCTGCTCTAAGATTTTATCAAATAACTCCCTGTCCTCTGCGGCGTCCACGTCCTCCGCCTTGGTTCCAAGGATTTTCACGCCCATTTTCATCAGGCTTTCCGTCAGCTTGATGGCGGTCTGTCCGCCGAACTGAACAACAGCGCCGTCCGGTTTTTCCAGCCTTACAATGTTCTCCACATCCTCCGGGGTCAAAGGCTCAAAATAAAGCTTATCTGCAATATCGAAATCGGTGGAAACTGTCTCCGGGTTGTTGTTGACAATGACGGTCTCCCAGCCTTCCCTGGCAAACGCCCAGGTACAATGTACGGAGCAGTAGTCGAACTCGATCCCCTGTCCGATACGGATAGGTCCGGAGCCAAGCACCAGCACCTTCTTCTGAGGGTTCGTTTCCGCCGCCTCATTTTCACTGCCGAATACGGAATAGTAATAAGGTGTGGTTGCCTCAAATTCTGCGGCACAGGTATCTACCATTTTATAAGCTGCCACAATGCCGTTTTCATAGCGCATATCGTGAATTTCTTTTTCTGTCTTTCCGGTAAGTCTTGCAATCACGTTGTCCGGGAACTCAATACGTTTTGCCTCTTTTAATAATTCCACGGTCAGCGGCTCATTCTTTAAGGTTTCTTCCATCTCCACCAGAATTGCCAGCTTGTCAATGAACCATTTATCAATCTTCGTAATCTCATGAATGGTATCGTAGCTCATTTTCCGGCGCAGTGCTTCGGCGATGACCCAGATTCTTCTGTCGTCCACCACCTCTAACTGCTCTTTTAACTCTTTGTCGGAAAGCCCGGTAAAATCATAGGACATTAAACTGTCTACATGCTGCTCTAAGGAACGGATTGCCTTCATGAGCGCGCCCTCGAAGTTATTGCAGATACTCATAACCTCTCCGGTTG
>JAGAIK010000071.1 GCA_017626625.1 Roseburia sp. | reverse complement strand
TCGTCTCCGCTGCCTCATGGTCCACCCTGTCATACTCTATCCCCAGCGAATCCAGCAAATCATACACTTTAATTTCCTTCTCCAGCCGTCCGCTTAACTCTTCGGGACGCCCCTTCACTAATTCCAGTTTCATTTTCCTTCCTCACCTTTCTTCTCTCAAATCTCACCTGCCTTTCATGTTATCCTTCCAACTCCCAAAAATCAACCCGTTTTTTGTCATCCTACTGAAACCGTTTCAATCACCGCCTGTTTATCATTCCACTCCAACCGCTTCAATCACCGCCTGTTTGTCACTCTACCGCAACCGGTCCCGCAATCACCACCCGTTCCACAAACAGCGTCATATCCGGTCTTGTGGACATCTGCCATTTCACCAGCGTCATTTTCATATTCTCTATTTCCACCGCTGTGATGCCGCTGGGGTGCACGCAGCTCCCGGTATTGATGTATAACCCGCCCTCTCCGGGCAGCGCCGGACGGTGGGAATGCCCCGCTGCCAGATACATATCCTTATCCTTCGCCCACTCCGCCAGACAGCGTTCATACCTGCTCTGCTTTTTAAAATTTTTTGCTGCGCTGGTGGGGTCGTTCACCCCGAAATGCTCTAAGGGCTTCCAGAGATAGCGCACCAGAAACCGTGACAGCTTCCAGAGCACCGAATTAAAAAAATCCGCCTGGTGTCCGTGAAGCAGGCAGATATCCCTGCCGCCGCTGCAATTTTGGAGCAGGGCGCTCTCCTTTAAATCCTCCTTCAGGAAATTTTCACAGGTTTTGCACCTTCTCCTGTCATTTTTTGCAATTTCCGCCCCTTTCTTCTGTTTTTCCCTAAGCTCCATGTTATGATTTCCAAAAAGCCGCAGCATTCTCCCCTGCTGCCTGAAACGGCAGAGCATACCGTACACGTCCTCATGGTAGGTCTGAATCTGGTTTCTGTCCCGGTTTTCCCAGAGTTCCTCCCCGTCCCCTAACTCAATGTAGAAAAAATTTCTCCGGTAATAGTATTCCAATGCGGCAAGATACAAATGGCGGTTTTTCAGGAAATTATCATAGACCGTCCCCGTTCCCCTGTGGCAGTCGCTGATTAACACATACCTGCTGCACTCGTCAAGGGGCAGCCGCACTGCCCCGTCATATGCCTTTTGTATCCTTGTCTTGCAGCTCATTCCTGCCGCCTTTTTCCATGGGCGGAAATCTGAAGCATTTTCCGGAAACACCGCGGGAACAGGAAATAGAGAAACAGCAGTTTATCTACCGTACAGTGAAAAGGATGCGTCACCAGACCATACAGCAGACAGCAGAGCTTATTTTGTAACTGAATAAAGCTGCGGTACAGCCTGCTGAAAAATCCATGTCTGTCACTCCAGTCCATACGCAGATGTACCTCGTTGCAGGCAAAGCGGAATTTACTTTCCCCGCATCCGCTTTCCTGTATTCCCTCATAAAAGCGCTTTGCCAGTTGGGGATTTTGGAAGGTAAGTACCGTCATAAGCTGCAAATCCTTAGGATGGCTGAATTCTCCCATCCGAAAAGAGGCAAGCCACCAGTGGTTCCATTTCATGCTGTACATTCTTTTTTTCTTTTTCTCCAGACAATAGGAAATCAGCGGCATTTCCCCGTCATCCACCGCCTGAAAATGTTCCTTTTCCCGTTCCTCCTCCGGCACAATCCTGTCTGCATGGTACACTCCCACTTCCGCCCCCGTATTGATGCCGTACTGTCCTTTCCAAAATTCAATCAGCCAGGTGCGTCCCTCATAATCAAAATAAACCGGGAAGGCATCGAAAATCATGTGAAAATGGGCTGCTGCTTTATCGAACAATGCCTCATAGCCGCTTTTTCTCTGCCATGCGTCAATTTTTCCGGTAAATACATCCTCCTCCTGCAGATAAGCAAATCCAAAGGGGGATGCCAGCTCGTTTAACAGCCGGCGTTTCTCCTCCCAGAGCATACTGCGCACTTTTCGCTTGCTTTTTCTCCTGCGATACAAGAAATAGAAAAGCCCGGCAAAGCAGACCAGCAGGATAAGGGAGAATATTATGATAAAAACGGATGTTTTATCCATTCAAAAAAGCTCCTTTCATGGGTTTTCGTTTTCATTATTATCATATGTGGTAAGGGGGGATTGTTTCGTTTGAAGGGGAAGCGTTTCCGATATGGTTTTTTGAGGGTAGAACAGACTTGGGAACCAACGCATAATCCACAAGATTATTTACTAAGTGATTTGCAATCATATCAAACAATCCCGTCTTACGCATGAATACCTTGTACTGCTCCACACTGT
>JAGAIK010000070.1 GCA_017626625.1 Roseburia sp. | reverse complement strand
GAAACCTAGAAACCATTCCTGACGGAGCCCTCGGACTTATCCCCTTAGAAAGCTGTAAAGAATTAGGCGTCAAGGTAGACCAGTATTTAGCGGGCTGGCGTGAGAAAAGACAGCACCAGCACGAAACGGACCCTGCTTTCAAGGGCTATCGCCGTGACTCCTACATTATCTCCACCTCTGTTCCCCGTTTCGGAACCGGAGAAGCCAAAGCTGTGATTCAGGAAACCGTCCGTGGATATGACCTCTATCTTTTAGTGGATGTCACAAATTACAGCCTCACTTACACCGTTTGCGGTCACGAAAACCATATGTCCCCGGATGACCACTATGCGGATTTAAAGCGTATTATCGCTGCAGTAGGCGGTAAAGCAAGACGCATTACAGTCATCATTCCATTCTTATATGAGAGCCGCCAGCACAAACGTACTACCCGGGAATCTTTAGACTGCGCGCTGGCATTACAGGAGCTTACCGCTATGGGCGTTGACAATATCATCACTTTCGATGCCCATGACCCCCGTGTGCAGAACGCCATTCCTTTAAAGGGCTTTGAGACGGTACAGCCTGCTTACCAGTTTATCAAGGGTATCTTAAAAAATGTACCTGACCTGCAGATTGACGCTGACCACATGATGATTATCAGCCCGGACGAAGGCGGTACCAACCGTGCCATCTATCTGGCAAATGTTTTGGGTCTGGATATGGGTATGTTCTATAAGAGACGTGATTTCAGCAAAATCGTAGACGGACGCAACCCCATTGTTGCCCATGAGTTCTTAGGCTCTTCTGTAGAGGGCAAGGACGTTATCATCATTGACGATATGATTTCTTCCGGTGAAAGTATGATTGACGTTGCCACAGAGTTAAAGAAACGGAAAGCAAACCGTATCTTCGTGGTTGCAACTTTCGGTTTATTTACCAACGGCTTGGAGAAATTCGACGAGGCAGTGGCTGACGGTACGATTTATAAGGTAGTCACCACAAACCTCACCTACCAGACACCGGAGCTCTTATCCAAACCATACTATATCAACTGTGACATGAGCAAATATATCGCTTATATCATTGATACCTTAAACCACGACAGTTCCATCAGCGATTTGTTAAATCCTTACGACAGAATCGAGCGTCTGGTATCAAAATACAAGGCAGAGCAGAAACAATAATTTCATTCTTTCCACACAAAAAAGAGCGGTACAAACCGCTCTTTTTATGTAAAATAACTATCCTAGAATAAATCTACTCTTCCGGCAAACTTCTGATTAATCACATAATATGCTGCAAATTCTTCCGGTTTTAAATATACCTGAAGGGATTTGATAGAAGAAATTCTGTGACCTGCTGCCACGAACTCTCCCTTTGCTTTCTCAACAACATCTGCAATGATTGCTTCATTTCCCTGATACTGCACGAATACTTCCGGTTTTAACTCTTCTTTTTCTTTTGCTGCTGCTTTCTTTGCTGCTCTGCCCGGTTTCTTCTCTTTTGCAGGTTTTGCTGTCTCTTTTACTGCTTCTTTTACTACTGCTGCCTTTGCTTCTTCCACTTTCGCATCCACTGCGGCTTTTGTCTCTGCTGCTGTCTCTTTCACTGCTGCGGTTGCATTTGCAGTAGCCTCTTTTGCTGCAACTGCTGTCTCTTTTACTGCTGCCTTAACCTCTTCCACTTTTGCAGGTGCTTTTGCTGCGGTT
>JAGAIK010000069.1 GCA_017626625.1 Roseburia sp. | reverse complement strand
CTTTTCATCGATAACATCTTCCGTTTTACACAGGCTGGTTCCGAGGTGTCCGCACTTCTTGGACGTATGCCTTCCGCCGTTGGTTATCAGCCGACCTTACAGACAGAGATGGGTGCTCTTCAGGAGCGTATCACTTCCACAAAGAATGGTTCCATCACTTCCGTACAGGCAGTTTATGTGCCCGCCGACGACTTAACCGACCCGGCTCCGGCCACAACCTTCGCCCATTTGGATGCTACCACCGTATTGGAGCGTTCCATTGCAGAGCTTGGTATTTATCCGGCAGTAGACCCCCTGGGTTCTACCTCCCGTATCTTAGACCCGCGTATCGTAGGTCAGGAGCACTTTGAGGTTGCCCGTGGTGTGCAGGAGATTTTACAGAAATACAAAGAGTTGCAGGATATCATTGCAATTCTTGGTATGGACGAGTTGTCCGAGGATGATAAGCTTGTGGTAAACCGTGCAAGAAAAGTGCAGAGATTCTTATCTCAGCCCTTCTTCGTAGCAACCCAGTTTACCGGACTGGACGGAAAATATGTTCCAATCGCTGAGACAATCCGTGGATTCAAAGAGATTCTGGAAGGGAAACATGATGATGTGCCGGAAAGCTACTTCTTAAATGCTGGTACGATTGATGATGTTCGTGCAAAGATGAAATAATCAAACGCCTGTGGCGTTTGCTATAGAAGTTTGCAAAAGCAGCAAACTTCCGGTGTACTGGAAAATTTGCAGGCTTCTGAGGCACGAAAGGTATTAGCAGAAAATGGAGGATGCGTATGGCAGATGAGAGTAAGATTTTTAAGATAGAGATTATCACGCCGGACCGTATTTTTTATACCGGGGAGGGTGATATGATTGAATTTACCACTGCATCCGGTGAGCTTGGTGTATACAAAAAGCATATACCGCTCACTACAGTTCTTGCCCCCGGCATTGTGAAGATTCACAAGGAGGGGGAAGAGGACGTTATCGCAGCGGTTCATTCCGGTTTTGCAGAAATTCTGCCGGAAAAGGTGACGCTTCTTGCAGAAATTGCGGAATGGCCGGATGAGATTGACAAGGGACGTGCGGAGGCGGCGTTAAAGCGTGCGGAAGAACGGCTTGCCAATAAGACAGAAGCAATCGATGTGAAACGTGCGGAGTTTGCGTTGCGCAAGGCTCTGGTGCGGATTGATATTGCGAAATAAGGATTTATGAGGAAAAAGGTTGTTGGATTTTATTATCTGGCAGCCTTTTTTGGGGTTGTGCAGATGTATCGACGGAGTCTGGGAAAAGGCTTAGGTTACAGACATATCACATTTTCCCACCGGCTTGTAGGAGTAGATAAAATAAAAGTGAACGAATTGCCGTGGTAAACTTTTTAGATAAGAAAAAGGCGATTGTGGAGGAAAGAGGATGTTCGAAGAAATACAAAACAGCGCTGACTGGAAGTCTGTGGAAAAGGTGACGAAAGGCTGGTCGGAGGATGAAAAATATAAAATCATAACAAAATCAGGCGAGCCACTATTGCTTCGAATATCATCGGCAGATAAATTTGAGGCAAAGAAAAAAGAATATGAAATTATTACGAAATATTCCCGATTAGGATTTCCCATGTCTATGCCCATTGATTTTGGTCTGTGCAGCGATAAGCAAAAGGTATACATGCTGTTAAGCTGGATAGAAGGGTGCGACGTAGAGGATATTTTGCCTGAGTTATCAGAGGAACAGCAATACCAGCTTGGCTGTCAGGCGGGAGAAATCTTAAAAAAGATTCACAGCATAAAGCCGGAGGAGGCGGACATTCCCGCTGAGACAAAGGTGAAAAAGAAATTATTGCAGTTATCGAGATACGAAGAATCAAAGGTCCGGATTGCGAATGATGAGATTGCTGTGCAATATGTGAAGGACAACATAAATCAGATATGGAAGGAGAAACCGGTATATCTGCATGGCGATTTTCACCCGGGAAATCTGATTTATATGGAGGACGGCTCCATCGGCGTCATTGATTTTAACAGATGGGAGGTTTCTGACCCATATGAGGAGTTTTACAAGTTAGAAAGCTTCGCCAGAGAAATTAGTGTCCCATATTGCATTGGGCAGATAGAAGCCTATTTTAATCATCAGATTCCGGAGGAGTTCTGGCGGATAAATGCAGTTTATGTTGCACATGCGTCATTATATTCCATTAAATGGGCAGAAAAATTCGGGCAGAAAGATATCGATGGAATGGTGAGAAGATGTTTGCAGGCTTTTGAGGATTATGATAATTTTAGAAGAGTCATACCGGCATGGTATATTCCGATATACAAATAATGGAGATGGGTATCAGGTATTGCGATAGCAGAGACGGATGTCGGGTATCACGGGAATGAAGAGAGATACCAGGTATCAACAGAAAGGACTATAAAATGCTTGAAAACAAATTAGGTATTGCAGATTCAGCAGAACTTGCAAGAACCGAAGAAAAAATCAGTAAAGAAAAAGCGCTAAAGCTGTTTGAAACAGGTTATCTCGATAGGTTAGAAGCAGGGACATATGACAGTCTGGCAAAGATTCATAAATATCTCTTTGAAGAAATTTATGAGTTTGCGGGTGAGATGCGCGAAGTAAATTTAGCAAAGGGAAATTTTAGATTTGCTTCTGTTATGTACCTTGAGGCAGCGTTGGAAAATATAGATAAAATGCCGCAGTCAACTTTTGATGAGATTGTCGAAAAGTATGTTGAAATGAACGTGGCGCATCCTTTTCGTGAAGGAAACGGACGCAGTATGCGAATATGGCTTGATTTGATTTTGAAGAAGGAACTTAAACAGGTGATTGACTGGAGTAAAGTAGATAAGGATGACTACCTGTTAGCGATGGAGAGAAGTCCGATTAAGGATATTGAAATTAAGTACTTGCTGAAAAATGCTTTAACAGACCGGATTTGGGATAGAGAAGTTTATATGAAAGGTATTGACCATAGCTATTACTATGAAGGTTATGCAGTGTATAAAACAGAAGATTTGAGTGCAAATCTTTCCTGATTTTATAAGATTTGTACTCTTTCTGTTGTCGCTTTATCCACCTAAGGGCGATTTCCG
Organism: Roseburia sp.; assembly: GCA_017626625.1. Lineage (GTDB taxonomy): Bacteria > Bacillota > Clostridia > Lachnospirales > Lachnospiraceae > Roseburia. The sequence goes on along the minus strand of JAGAIK010000069.1, from coordinate 3,838 downwards.
GTAGTGTAAGTTCGGAGTACTCCCTGCAGTCAACCTTTAAAGAAATTAATCTTACGCCTTGTCCTATAATCAATGGGACAAAACACTAGGCAGCAGGTTTTCAGATATCACCTGCTACCCGGTGTTTTGCGAATAGTTTTTCGCTATGCTAATTTGTCTCATGTGTCTTGTGAGTGCTTTTCTTTCTATTTTGCGTACAACTTTTTACTAAGCAACTGACGGTTGGTAAGCGGTATTTTCCAGGGCAGCCTCAGCCTCTGCATGAAGTCTGTTGTATTCGTCAATGAATCCGTCCATTTTGCCAGCCTCCTGCGCCAGTTCTTCAATTACATTATTGATAGTCTTAAACCGCTCTGCGTTATCCGAACACATGGCATTGGTTTCCTCAGCGGAGGCACTGATTTCCTCGCTGGTGGAGGAAAGGGTATTGGTGCTGTCAACAAGCGTTGTGTTGGTTTCCCGTAAAAGTTTTGTTTTCTCACCCATTTCCACGGCATTGTGCTTGAGCTCGGAAAGTCCGCTGCGGATAGAGCCGAAATTCTCTTCAATATCATGTATCATGGAAACCTGAGAGCTGATTTTCTCCATTACATGGTCCATGGAAGTGATGGTATCGGAAGCATTTTCATTTAACTTGGTGATAATATCTTCAATATTCTCCGTAGACTGCTTGGTCTGCTCGGAAAGGACGCGGATTTCCTCCGCCACAACGGCAAAGTCCTTTCCTGCCTCACCCGCCCGGGCAGCTTCGATGGAAGCGTTTAAGGCAAGGAGATTGGTCTGGGAAGAAATCTGCTGGATAATACCGATGATTTTCTGCATATCCTTGGTGTGGGTATGGAGCGCTGCCATGTTATCTTTTACCATGGTATTTTCCCGCTCAATCTGTTCCGTCTGGGTCACGATGTCGGAAACTAACTGCTGACCGGATTTTACATTATGGCTGTTTTCCCTGGAAATCGTCTCTAAGGTATCTGCGATGGTGACGGTATCGTCAATGACGTCCTGAATCCGTCCGGTCATTTCTGCCTGTTCCTGTACATTTCCCACGGTTGCCTCCATGCTGACAGCCACATCGCCCATTGCCTGGCTGACGCAGTTGGTGGCTTCGGACATTTCCTCTAATAAAGCGTGGATGGTCTGGGTGGAAGCATTGACAGATTTACCCACGGCAATAATGGATTCCATCATATCTTCCTGTTTTTTCTTGCGGGCTTCTAACTCTGCCATTTCCTCTTCGTTGTGAGCCACAGCCACCTTTGTTGCCAGGCAGATGGCAGTGCCGATAATCAGTATGGCGGAGATGGTAAGAAATACCTCGTTAATCTGGGTAACGTTGTTTCCTCCAAGGACGAAAATCGAATATAAGCCGTTAAATACGGTAAAAATCATATTGAGCACCGCCACTGTGATTTCAAATTTCATGTCAAAATACATCATCATGCTAATCATGACGGGAATCAAAAAAAGGTTAAAGGAAACTGTCTTTACAGAAAGGCAGACGATTTCAAAAATAATAATGAATGAAATCAGCGCCACACGGCGGTAGCTGGTGGAAAGCGGATTTTTAAAGTAAAAAATAAAAGAAAGTACTGCCGGAACAGCAATCATGGCTACTATAATAAGCGTGTGGCGCAGAGCAAAGATTCCCTGGGATAAGGTGCCAAGGTAAACCAGCATAAGGTAAACGGAAATGATGGTAATGGTAACAGTGACACAATAATTTGCGCGTTTTAGGGAGCGCTCCTGTAAGGTAAGTTCTTTTGTTTCGTTCATAGTAAATTCCTCCTGTTATAAATGCAGCGCCGCAGGCTTACCCCCCGATTGTAATCCTCCGGAACTCCATGATGAATAAATTGGTGCGCCGGTGTTTTTTCATCCGAATCATAACACCAACGTTTCTGATTCCAATATAAACGTTGGTGTTAGTCTAAGGTCAAGAGAAAATGTTAGTTAATTTAAACTTTTTTCTTGGGGAAAAGGACAAATTGTAAAAGAAAAGGGGAAAATTCAGAAAATTATAGTACCTAAGACAGGGAAAAGTACCAAAAAGGTACCAGGCACCTGTCGGGCAAAAGGGGACAAACGTTCTGTCAGAGGAGAGGAAGATATACCTCATAAAAATTGGAAATCCCATGCTCACCCATCAGACTGAAAACATAAAAGGCATACCCATTGGGAGCACATTGATAACCGTTTTGCAACGCATAGTCAAAAACAATATCAAAATTCCATTCCAATGGCAGGTCTGCCGGAAAAGAGCAGACGGTATAAAGGCACTGGCAGGAGCCCTGCACCGGAAAGAACTCCTTATCACTGTTTAATTCTGTAAGCTCCATCATGGGTTCCCGGATGACGAAGCGCAGGGCATCGGTCTGGTAACGGGCATTTTCGGTCTGGGATAAGGCATAGCAAAAATTCCCAAAGGAAAAGGAGGGGGAGGTAAAGACAGCTTTTAGTTCGGCAACGCGGAGTTCGGCAAAATCCTGCTGGTAAATAATATATCCCAAAGGCAGTGTCTGAAGGCTGCAGGTATCTAACCCTGCGTGAAGCCTGTCTAAGTGATGTTTCATGAAGCGCATTTTCTCAATTTCGTTCTGAAGCTTTTGAATCCGGTTTTCACGTGTTGTGATAAATTCGGAAAACTGTGCGCTGATTTCGGGAAAAGAGGAAACGTTAAGGGTGCTTTTGATTTCGGACATACTGACATTAAGCTGCCGGTAGAGGTAAATACCCATGATCCGGTGTATCTCATCTGAGCCATAATAACGGTATCCGTTTTCGGGATTTCTGAGAGGGGTTACGAGTCCTTCTTTTTCGTAGAGACGGATTGTGTCCGTGCTGATGCCCAGCAGAGCGGCAACTTCGTGGATGGTATGTCGGTTTTTCATAAAGCACCTCGTTATGAGTTAGTAGTTACTTCAATTATAGCATGAAAGTGGGGAAAAGATAAGGAAATTGGGGAATTTTTCATTGTGTTTTTGCGGTTTTTCGTGTATGCTCAAATTACGACGGATGGAGAAAAGCAAACGGCACTGAAAGAGAAGATGGAGAACGATAGATGAAAATGTATTTTGTACGTCACGGAGAGACAGACTGGAATGTAAATAAAAAAATTCAGGGCTCTGCGGACATTCCTTTAAATGAAAACGGCAGGAGACAGGCGGGGGAATTGGCGGCACGTCTGGCAGGGCTGCAGAAAGAAGGGGAGTTTCAGGCGGTAAGGGTCTATACCTCTCCGCAACTGCGGGCGTCAGAGACGGCGGAGACGGTGGCGGAAGCCCTGGGGCTTTCCTGCATTTCCCTAGATGGATTAAGGGAGATGAGTATGGGAAAATGGGAGGGCATGAGCTGGAACAGGGTGCGCGAGGAATTTCCGGGAGAATACCGGGCATGGAACAGCCACAGGCGCTATCGGAAAACGCCGGAGGGGGAGAGCTACCAGGACGTGGTTTCCCGGGCATTTTCTGCTATTGCTTACATTCTGGAGCGGGAACAGGAGGACGTGCTGGTGGTGACCCACAGTGCAGTGCTGATGGCGGTGCGCTGCTATATGGATAATTGCCCTTTCAAAGAGCGGGAAATGTTAGGGCGCTACCGGGCAGACAATACGGAGGTGGTGGAGCTTTCCGGCGAAGAGCTTGCCCGTGCGGTAAAACAGTTCCATGAGGAAGAACAGAGGTCATAGGCAGACTGCCGGAGCGGTCGGAGTGCCCGTGCGGTAAAACAGTTCCGTGAGGAAAAGCAGTGAAAGTTTATATAGGGTAGTGATAACGGCATGGCTGCAGAGTCATGCTGTTTTTTGTATGCTTTTAACAAATTTGGACGCTCCGATTTG
>JAGAIK010000068.1 GCA_017626625.1 Roseburia sp. | reverse complement strand
TCCTGCCCGATGTAGTAGCGCATCAGCGTATTCTGCATCTGCTTTTTCCCATAATAGGAAAATTTGTACTGTAAGTTATACATATATACCAGGAAAATATTTTTAAAGATATACACAGCGATAATCAGCGCCGCCATCAGTATAATAAACTGGTTGGTATCTTTCATTCCGAGAAAATCATACGCCCATCTGGCATATTTGTTTTCCAGAAGCACCTCCGGCGTCGTCACTGCCTGGATAAAGGGAATAATCACGGAAACCCCCAATAATTCCACAAATGCGTCTATAAAAATAATAAACGTAAGGTAAGCCAGTTTTCGTTTCTGCCGGCTGTCAAAAACTTCAAATGCTTTTTTCATCTGATTCATCTTATTTCTCCTTTAGTCCTGCCTCCCGGGCGGAACATCAACTCATCCCCCAGAGAGAACAGGCTCCTGTTTTCAGTTTGCCCTGTTTCTGAATAGTTCCATAATATTAAGAAAACAACAACTTGTCAAATTATTTCTGGATTGCTATAATGAATATCGTTATTTTTATAGTATCCAGATAAACATTTTTATTTTTAGGAAAGGTTCATTTTATTATGGCAAAAGAAAGAAATTCCAGCCTGGAGGTTCTTCGCCTCATTTGTATTTTCTTCGTGGTATTCTGGCACAGCTTAGGTCCCTATCTCAACGATATCACAGGTTTAAACTTAGCGGATGCGGTGATGATTAACGCATTTACCAACAATACCAACCTGATTTTCATGATGATATCCGGCTATTTCGGTATGCGTTTCAGCTTGGAAAAGCTGATTAAATTAGACCTCTGTATCATTTTCTATGATTTACTTTTTATGTTTTTAACCGGAAACTTTGGTCTGAAAACCCTGCTTACCAGCCTTATGCCCATTACCTTTGAAAATCACTGGTTTGTCACCTGCTATTTTGTCATCGCAGTGTTTTCCGGCTTTTTAAACAAGATACCGGAAAAATTAGACCGGACTTCCTTCCGCAATTTATTACTGCTGCTGCTGTTCGTCTTTTATGTGATGCCCACCGTATTCTTCCACGAACTGATTGAAGATACGGGAAAAGGCGTTGTCTGCATGACCATCATGTATCTGGTAGGACGCTATCTGCGGTTATACTACAGCGAAACCCATTTCCGCAAGTCACGGCTGGGAGTGGTTTTCTTTGTCACCACCTTAGTGGCGGCAACTTTAAATTATATCCTCACCTCGGCAAAAGGCGTATTTATGGGAATGTACTGCCGTGACAACTCCATCTTCGTGGTAATCACTGCAGTGTGCCTGTTTTTATTCTTCCGGGAGCTGCACTTTACCGTAAAACCCATCAACCATCTGGCACAGAGTGTGGTGTTTATCTACTGTATTGAAGGATATATGCGCCAGATTTTTAACCGTTTTACCGACCTTGGCTCCCATGTAAATGACTGGTATTTTGTGGGGGAGGTTCTGATTTATGCCTTAGGCGTCCTCTTTGCCTGCCTGCTGCTGCACGAAGTGCGCCACCTTCTGTTAGACCGCTTCGACGGCTTTCTGGCAAAAAAGATTACGCAGGTGGTCAATTATTTCACCCCCGGAGCCAAACGTGCCTATGATAAACTCCACGACGGCGTTCTTGCTGTCATTTCAAAATAGCAGCACCATCATTTTCACAAACGGATGCTCTTGAAAAAGGCATTTAACCACGTAATTTCCTACAGGGAAACAGTTTCAGAAAGGACAAAACATGAATATCCGCAGCATTTACAAGAAATACAAACGAAAAAAACAGTTAAAAGCCGCAGCTCCCTACATTCAAATCCACCCGGATGCCGTCTTAAGTGATAATTTCAACTTGGACCTCCGGGCTCCAAAATCCGGCAGCACCTATCTGGAAATCGGAGCAAAGAGCATGGTGGATTCCTCCTTTGTCTTTGAGACGGAAACCGGGCATATCAAAGTGGGGGAACGGGTGCATATCGGCGGCGGCACACAGCTCATCTCCAAAAACAGCATTACCATCGGAGACGACGTGATTATCGCCTGGAACTGCACCATTTACGACCATAACTCCCATTCCATCCACTGGGAGGAACGAAAAAACGACGTCTCCCTTGAGTGGGAAAACGCCGTGAAAGGGCAATCGGTTTTACAAAACAAAGACTGGTCCGTAGTAAAGAGCGCCCCCATCACCATCGGGGACAAGGTCTGGATGGGCTTTGGCGTCACGGTATTAAAGGGCGTCACCATCGGCGAGGGCGCTGTCATCGGTGCCTGCAGCGTTGTGACGAAAGATGTTGCACCTTACACCGTTGTTGCAGGAAATCCTGCACAGGTAGTCCGGACCCTAAATCATTAATGCTTAAAGCACAATATACCGCTCCGTTCCTTTCACAGACCGGAGATACAAATCCACACAGGACTGGTTGGGTCCGATATGGTAATCCGCCTGCTTGCAGAGCTCCACAATGGCAAGCAGCTTGATTAAATTCTTTCTGCGGAATACCCAGTCCTGCTTATTAAAGGCTTCATTATAATAACCTCTCTCTTCTTCCCCTGTCAGGGTATAAAGTTTCCAATCCGGCCGCAGTTCCTTTATTTTCGTCACGTTGGTGTAATCGTCCGTAAAGATAAAGAGATTTTCTCCCTGCAGCCCTAACTCTTCCACCTTTTCCACGTAACGCCCGGCGTCCTTTAACTCCTTATACTCTAAGCACTTGTCTCCGCCCCGGATTTGCATGGACACAAAATGCTCCGGCATGGACAATCCTGCAATCAGGGCATCCATCTCCGCCCGCACATCCGGTTTCGGACAGATGGCAATCTCCCCGAATTTGGAAAACTGGGAGGTGGCAGTCCCTTTCATGTCAAAGAGCGGAATATCAACCGGGTGATATTTAAAGGTGTCATTGATACACATACACCAGATATCCTGTGTCAGGTAATCCGCCCCGGTTCTCTTCTTTAAAATCTCAGGCAGAAGATACCCCTTGTACCACAGCCTGTGATGGCGCATTAAGCTCTTGTAATCCGTGGGACGGTAGTTGGCAATATGGTTTAATTTATCATGGTTAATGGGACAGAACGGCTCAAACAGTTCTTCCCAGCCTAAGCCCCCCTGCTTTGAAAAATTAGCGTCATCTGCGTAGATTTCAAAGCGGATATGGTGCTCAAAGCAGAACAGCATATGCTCCATCATACTGTCTAACTCCGAAAAAAGCCCTGCACCGAAGCCCACGTGAAAAATCAATCTTTTTTCAAAGGATTCATTTATCTTTCTATATGCTTTTTTTTTTGCTTCCGAATCAGCCGCTTCTGCACTGTCCATATAAAGGGACTTAATTTTTTCCCGGTTAATATCCTCGATGTCCTGCTTTAATTCCTTATGATTTCTATATTGCAGTACCATATCCGGCACTTCCACCGGATGTCTGATAAACATACACAATGTCACAAAAAAATTCTGAATTTTTATCAACGCATTCTTCATGTTCTGTTTCCTCTTTTCACGCTAATATCTGCAAAACTCATAGTTATTATCCGCGTTGAGTCCCACATTGTCAACCACCGCCTGAAACTCATTGTCGTAGACTAAAATATTGACGCCCCGGTCTGCCGCATTGCAGCTGGTTCCCTCCACCATAATTTTCTTATAGGGGAACACTCCCCGGACATCATCATATCCCATTTCCACCGATACGGAAACGCTGCCGGAGCCCAGATTTTTATAAAACAGGGAATCCTCTGTAATCTTTTTATCCACAGGCAGGGAATATAAAAGCTCCCCTCCCTTAAAAATCCAGGTAGAATTTTCCGTCACGTCCATGCCGTATTTTTCTAGCAGTTTCCCCAACTTCTTTTTCTCCTTTTTTTTCATATCACCGGCTATATTGACGCAGATAGTGTACCGTTCACTTTCGGCAAACAGCTTTTTAAAGTATTCCTCTTTCGTCTCAGACTTGGTCAATGCCACATTGGCTGCCTGTTTTTCATAAAATCTGGCGTTTTTCTCCCAGGAATCGTACCGGGCATCGCCTCTGCGGTCTGGCACCTCATACTGTTCCTCTATCAGCTTTCCCAAATACCGGGTGTATTTCTCACTGCCGTCATAATTGAGATGGGACCACTCCGCAAAATCCCGCTCCAAATCCAGCCCGATATCGGTGTAGTGCTCGTTAAAATCAATAAATTCCACGCCGTATTCTTCCGCAATCTGCTCCACCTGGTTATAAATCTCTTTGTCCTCTAACACGCCGCCCATGTAGGGAGCGGACACCAAAAGCAGCGGCACATCATTTTCCTGTGCCAGCATAATAATTTTTTCTAAATATTCCTGTGTCTTTTCCGTCATCTCCCCCACTTCCGTCACAGAAGAAACATCCGGAAATTCCCCAAAGACTTGGGTGCTGACGCTTTTTAAATTAAAGCCCTTGTAATTCTCCCGGTTCACGTCCCCGTTATAGAGCTGGAAATCCATCTGCTTTAACTCCTGGTATCTCGAATGATAGACCGGAAACCGCAGAAAATAGTCCATATAGGAAGCGTTCGGGGAAAGGCTCACCTCTAAATTCTCCGCCCAGTCCTCGGAATACCGCAGTCCAAAGGTATTCATCACAATTCTGGCCTCTTCCTGATAGTCCTCCGTCTCAATGGCACGGTACACATCCACCACCGCTAACTCCGGTGTCTGGTATTTTAGCGCTTCCTTAAAATAATAATAAGTATTCCAAAGGGGCTGGTTAGATCCTGCCAGATTGTAAGAAGCAATTCCATACTCGTCCCACAGCACCGCCGGATTGATGTTGGTGTAAGTGTGGCTGCTGCCTAAACAGAGGACATCCACCGTATTTTTTTCCTGCTTATAAAACATCTGCACCGGATAACAGCCGTCCACGTCCTTCATCTGAAACAGCCAGTTCACGCCTGCCATAATTCCCACCAACAGCGCCGTAAAAACCACCACTGCCGCCGTACGCTTTGCAATCTTCATATATCCTCCTGTACTTATGCCGTCACGGATATTCCGCCGAATATCTGTATGCCGGTACGCTAAAACTGGAAATAAATAAACTGGCTGGCGTCATAAACCGGACCATATACTCCGTAAACCCATACCATCACAAACATCAGAATACATACCAGCCACCGGAACCAAAGGTTCTGTTCCTGCAAAAACTCATCTAACCTCTGTTTTTTCCGGTAGCGCACCAAATCCACCAGCAGCAGCACCATCAATGACACCAGCAGGACATTCGCCTCAAACTGCTCTAACCCCAGTTCGTAAATACTTCCGTTAAAAAGCACCGCAAAATTTGCCCTGGTAAATATCCTCTCAATATAAGTCACTGCCTGCCCGAAGGTGTCTGCCCGGAAAAATATCCAGGCAAAGGTGGTCAGCACAAAGGTCACAAACATCTGCAATAATTTGTAGCTGACGCAGTCTGTCTTTACCTCAAATATTTTCACCAGCTTTTTTTTCAGTGGCAGCAGCAAATCCCCTATCACCTGATAAAGACCGTGCAGCCCACCCCAGATGACGAAACTCCACTCTGCCCCATGCCAAAGACCGCTGACTAAAAATGTCACCATCACGTTAAAATATTTCCGCAGCCTTCCGCAGCGGCTGCCGCCCATGGGAATATAGAGATAATCCCGGAACCAGGTACTTAAGGAAATGTGCCATCTTCTCCAGAAATCCTTGATGGAAACCGCAAAATAAGGCGTATTGAAATTCTCCATCAGGGTAAAGCCCATCACCTGCGCCGCTCCAATGGCAATCAGTGAGTAGCTACCGAAATCGCAGTAAATCTGGATGGAAAAGCCCACAGCCCCCACCAGAAGCTCCACCGCACCTAGCATATAATACCGTTTAAAGATATAATCCACCAGTATGGCAATCCGGTCGGCAATCACCATTTTCAGGAAAAAGCCGTACAGCATAACAATCAGACCGTTGACAATCCGGTGGTATTCTAAGGTTTTTCTTTCCGGGATGTCCCGTATCTGTTCTAATAGGTTCTTAGAACGCTCGATGGGTCCCGCCACAAGCTGTGGAAAAAAGGAAACAAACAGAGCATATTTCAGGGGATTTTTTTCCGCCTCAATGTCTCCCCGGTAAACGTCCACAATGTATCCCAATGCCTGGAAGGTATAAAATGAGGTTCCCACCGGAAGTATCACGGAAAAATCACTGTCAATGGTCTGCAGTTTTAGGTGCTCTAACAGACGGTCGGCATTTTCCAGGAAAAAATCAAAATATTTATAAAAAAACAAAATACCCAGATTGGATACGAACCCAACCGCAATCACCAGTTTTTGGGAAACGGCAGCCCCCCTGCCCTCTCTTTTTCCCAAAAAATCCACCAGAAGTCCGCAAAAATAAGTGATTAGGGTGGACGCCGCAATCAGAAGGGCATACTGGGCGTTCCAGCACATATAAAAATAGTAGCTTGCCGCCAAAAGCCAGATATAGCGGATTTTCTTCGGAATGACCCAGTACAACAGTACAACAATGGGGAAAAATACTAAAAATTCCACGGAGTTAAATAACATCTTTTTACCTCATTTTCTTCTGTTTCTCTACGACAAAACAATCCAGTCCGGCAGCGCCATTACCTCCACGCCATGGAAATCCGGCACAATCACGCAGCGCCCCGGATGGGTGTTTAAGTAAGCCGCCCAGGTGGAATAGGTGCTGTTGGAAATAATCTGGTTCTGGCAGGCAGACATCAGGAAAAACTCGTCAATATCGGAAAACTGCCCCAGCTCCGTCACATACTTCATTTCCGACGCATGGCTGCCATTCTCCAAGCACTCCTTCGCTTTCGGGACATCATTGGTAAACACGATAAAGGAAACCCCCGGCTTTTCCTGCCGCATCCGCTCTGCCGCCTTCTGGAAATACTCCCGGTTCGGTCCTCCCAAATCGCCGCCCCGAACATGCAGAGCGCAGGTGGGCGTATTCCGAAACTGCTCTGTCAGTCGTTTTACTTCCGGGCTCTGGTCATAGTTGGGCGTAAACATTTCCCGGATTTCATCAAAATATTCCTCAAAATAGCCCAAGCACTGCCAGTAGCCATGAAGATATTTTCCACGCAAAAACTTTCCGAAGACTCTCTCATCCACATGATACATATCCTTTTCAAAAATCACGTGGTATTTTAAATCCCGCCGCAGCCTTTTATAGATTTTCTTCCACACACTGTCATTGGGAAACGACTCTTTTTCCTCATACACAATATGAAACTTGTCCAACTCAAAATCCCGCAGCGTGGAATTATCACACTCGGAGATATCTAGCCGCAGTCCCTCATTTGCTCTCCGTGCAGCCGCATAGCCGCAGGCATAATTATACATCTGGTTTCCCATGCCGTCGCCAATTTTTACCGTTACCAAACCAAACCTCCACTATTTTCCAAGAATGATATCACAGATACGGTCCACCTGATCGATTCTCAAATCTGCATACAGCGGCAGAGTCAGCACCTTCTTTGACAAGTCTAACGCCACTGGGGTGTCTCCTAAGTCAAACATTCCTTTGTAACAGTCAAAGGTGTTAGTCAGCGGATAAAAATATTTTCTCGCATAAATCTCATTGACCTTTAACAGCTCGTAAATATCGTCACGGCTCTTTCCGAAGACCTCTGGCTCAATAATTACCGGATAATAAGCATAATTCGGCTTCACGTCCTTCTGCTCCCCGGAAATACGAATGCCCTTCACCTCTGACAGACGCTCGTTATAATGCTCCACAACCTTTTTCCTCTTGTCTAATTCCCGCTCAATGTGCCTTAAATTGCAAAGCCCCATTGCCGCCTGAAACTCGTTCATTTTCGCATTGGCACCCACGTCCTTAATCAGCTCTTCGTCCCAGATGCCAAAGTTTTTAATGCCAAACAGTTTTTCCCGCAGCCCGTTCTCACTGCTGTTAAAGCAGACGGCACCGCCCTCAATGCTGTTAAATACCTTCGTCGCATGGAAACTGAAAATAGAGGCATTTCCAAAGGTAGCCACGCCCTGTCCCTTGTATGTTACCCCAAAGGTGTGGGCTGCGTCATAAATGACCTTGAGATTATGTTTTTTGGCAATGGCTTCTATCGCCTCCACATCACAGAGATGTCCATAGACATGCACCGGAATAATGGCGCTGGTTTTCTCCGTAATCAATGCTTCTATTTTATTTACATCTATGGTATAGTCCTCCGGATTCACATCAGAAAACACCGGTGTCAGCCCATTCCGCACAATGGCGTGGGTGGTGGACGCAAACGTAAAAGGCGTGGTAATCACTTCCCCGGTGAGCCCCATCGCCTGTATCAGCAGCTCCAAAGCCATATGACCGTTAGAAAACAGCAGGATATTTCTCACCTTTAAATATTCTGCAAGTTTTTCCTCCAGTTCATTGTGTTTGACTCCCATATTCGTCAGCCAGTGGCTCTCAAACAAGCCCTTTATCTCTTCCACATACTCATCTAATTCCGGCATAGATGAACGCGTCACTAATATTTTCTCCATAAATACCTCTCAATCTGCCGCATTTACGGCTGTCTGGACAGAACTTTATGCAGTTGTTTCTCTGCCTCGCAACATTCTATTTTCAAACTATATTTTCTACATCTTTATAACATGAACATCATACCCCAGAATGGCTTGCTTTGTCAATGAACCCCGCTTTTTTCCTTGACATTCCCACAATATGACTTATAATGAAGAAATAACTGAGCCCCCGGAAGGCGAAGTTATTTCGCTACCCAAACGCAGTTCAGCGGAGTTCGGGGGTCCCGTTTTGAGCCTTCGGAAGGCGAAGTAAGGAGATTTTATGAAGCAGCGATTTCTATATATTTTTTATTATCTGAAACACATTCATCACAAGCTTCGCGACAAGCGCACCGGAAGCTACAACGTTCTCGGAAAATTTATGGGAACGAAAGCCCCCACGGACGAGGAAGCAAATGAACTGATTAAAAGCTATTTAAGAAGCGGAAAGCCTTTCGCCCTCTGCCGTATGGGAAGTGCCGAGTTCTCCGAATTTCAGCTTTACGATGAGCATCTGCTCTTTGGCACCAACCGTTTAGAGCGCAGCAATATGTTTGAAACCTTTCACCATAGTGTCGAGGAAGTGGGACGCTGGACAGACTTAATCAAAAAAGACAATCAGGATATTGATATTATGGCGTATTTTGATGACCACCCGGCAGAGGAATACATGGTAAAAACAAGCTGCCCGAAAGATATGAAGCTGATACGTCTTGGTCAGTTAGAGCCCCTCGCCCATGAAAATCCATGGACCATGGAGCTATCCGGAAAAAAGGTGCTTCTTGTCAATCCCTTTGTAGACACCATGTTAGAGCAGTATCCGAAAATGGATTTGATTTTCCCTGACCGGAAAGTCCTTCCTCCGGATATTGAATTTAAGACCTTAAAAGCGGTCTGGTTTACGGGAAGAAATGATGACTTTGCCACCTGGTTTGATGCCCTTGACTATATGTATCAGGAAATTATGAAAATTGATTTTGATGTGGCGCTCTTAAGCTGCAGCGCTTTTGGCTACAATTTAGCGCCAATGTTAAAGCGCGCCGGAAAACAGGCGATACAGATGGGCGGCTCCATGCAGATTCTATTTGGTATCTGGGGTTCAAGATGGGACGATTACCCTCCCTATCTGCCCTTAAAAAATGAATACTGGGTGCGCCCGCCAAAAACAGAGGCGCCGAAGGATAAAAAAGGGTTGGAAGAGCTTGACAATGCCTGCTACTGGTAACCATAAAACGAAAGGGCTGCCGCGCATTCTAATACAAAACGCCAAGTTTTCCTAATGACAAGAAACAGGAATTTCAAAAACGAAATTCCTGTTTCTTTGTACTTGGCATTACTATTATTTTTCCCAAAAGACTAATCTACTGGAGTTCTTCTAACTTATTCTTCAGTTTCTCCACTTCTTCTTTTGAAAGCATATCCTGACACAAATGGAATGCCATCTCTGCCATATCTCCCTGCGCAAAGAAATGCGCATTCTCACTCATGGTTGCTTTCCAGAAATCTTCCTTGCTGACTACCGGCTGATAATAAGAATATCTGCCTTTGCGGTAAGAGGTTAAGAAGCCTTTTCTTACCAGTCTTGCCAGGAAAGTTGAAACTGTCTGGGGTTTCCAACTTTTACCATTATCCCCATTTACTCTGTCCATAATCTGCTGTAATGCAAGTTCTTCTGGTGAATCCCAGATTGTTTTCATGACCAGCCGTTCACACGCCGAAATGTCATTCGTTACCATACTCGTTCTCCTTATATTTAAGATAGTAGTAGTTTTTATAGTCCCTCTCCAAGGACTATTTTCTATACTATAAAAGATACTGTGGATCATTTTTATCCTTCTGCTACCTAATGGTTTTCGATAGATTATCACCACAATCTCTTTGTATAGTTCCTCATCAGTTAGGTACTGCATGACGTTTTATTTGAAAATGAGATTACAATCTGCTGTGTTTTCCGTCTTACGAATATCCTTTTACGTGAATCTGCTACAGTCCAACGCTTTTACCGTCATGCAATTTTCAATGTGCTGCAATATATGCTTTGTGTCTTTTATATCTAAAAATTATTAAAAATTTGTGTCTTTTTGCTGTTTTGGAGATTTTCTTTCTTATTGAGCCAACTTGCTTTCTAATTCTCTTTTTCTAAGAAAGTGTCTACATACATCGTAATTATACCCCATTTATTTGTAGAAATCCACCCCTAAAATTATAAATGTTTGGGGGAATATTTTTGAACATTTTTGATGCTAAAGTTCGTTGGTATTGCTTGGTATGGTATAAAGTCATCTTTGACAGTTGGATAAAAAGAAAACCGTTACATGCCTTGATTTATCAGCTTCGTAGCAGTTTACGCCTAAGTTTTAATATATGGTATTTTTTCTGTTTCGTAAATTTTTCTAAAAATCCTGATACTATGCAGATTTGCGTGGCGATGATTGTTGCACTGAGAGATTATGGATATAATATACTGAAAATCAAAAAACAGCGATGTGTTATCCACATTACTATATAGCAAAATAAAATACTTGATGGAGAAAACGTAGATTATATAGGGCTTATAAAGGTTTTAAAAAATTTAAACTGTCAAACTTTCGGTATAATTTCTAAATCACATCCCTCTAATAAAAAATAGCTGTCGTTCCCAGTTATTACTTGGTATATTATTGATTTGACAAAACATCAAAAAAAACAAGTTTCCTGCTTAGAGGGCATAAACATCCTGCCTGCCTCAAAAGGCAGGTTATGTAACAGATTTATAGGGGGAGACGGCTGATTATCCAATAGCTGCAAGCTCCG
>JAGAIK010000067.1 GCA_017626625.1 Roseburia sp. | reverse complement strand
CCCCGCCCCATAACCCCCGGCGATGCAGGTGTAAAGGACTCCAATATCTTCTCCAGCCAGGAAAAAAACTTTTGCAGCACGGGAATCACCGTGTCGGAAAAGAAATAGGACATCTCATAAAAGGTATCATAAATCAGATGGAGCAGACGGCTTCCCGCAAAATAGACGATAACGCCCAACAGCACATAAAAAAGCAGAACTGCGGCAACTGCCCCAATGCTCCTTCTCAAATGGAGTTTTTCCGTGATGAAATCCACCGGTTTTGCCAAAATCCATGCCACGATAAAGGCAATGACAAAGGGCAGCAGTACAGAGCCCGCCGCCTTCAAAAAAAGAAAGGCAATCACGCCCCAGACACCCCAGAATGCAATGCCCACCAGAAAATCCTTTTGCCGTTGTATCTTCTCTTCGTCTCTCATAGCCTGCCCCTTAACTCCTGCTGCCTTCCCTGAAAACTTAGCAGGACAATCAGGCGGGACTCTCACAGCCTGCCTTACTCCTGCCGTCTCTCCCCCTCACCAGGGGAAAAGAAAATTCCTGCTATTCTTTAGTTTATCCGCTTTGAGAGATAACATGCCATGTTTTTGATTCTTTTCCCAAAAATAAAAGCTTCATCGGTCCGGCAGTTTCGGCTCATAGAGCTTTTGGGGCTTTGCCGTTTTCTCACATCTGAAAATTTCCTGTTCCACAAAAAATGCAGCCCGCAAAGGACTGCATTTTTGTGTTATTCTTCTATTTTTAAAATATAAATACAATTCGGCTTATCTACCTTCACCGGGGCTCCCGCCTGCAGGGAATAGCCGTCCTCATAGTTGATGGTGTAAGAAACGATTTCGTTAGAGGCATTGTTCAAGGTCAGGTAATGCTTCTCATCGGGATAAACCGCCAGCATTTTCGGATATTCACTGTCCACCTTGGTGCGGAATGTCTCCGTCAGTTCGCCGGTTTCCTCGTTAATGGAAAATACCACTGCGGAATTTACCCCTGCATTAGAGCAGAACAGGTATTTCCCGCTCTTTGAAATCTCCATGCCGGAGGCAGAGCAGATATCCTCATCATCCTTATATTCCGTAGAAACGGTCTGGATTTTCTCAAATACCGGCTGGTTGTTCTCAAGGCTGTATTTATAAACCTCCACCACGTTCAGCAGCTCATACAGTATGTAAGCGAATTTTCCGTTTCTGGAAAAACGTATCATACGTGGAGCAGAATCCAGAGGTCCGCGGATAATATCAATCAGTTTTAATTTGCCAAATTCATAATCCACCCGATAAATCTTTACCTGATCAAGTCCGTTGTCCACAGCACATAGAAACTGCTGGTCCGGCGTCAGCTTCACACAGTCCACATGAGGCACGCTGTTATGCCTGTCGCTGACTTTTCCCGACCCTTTATGGAAAATACCGTCTGCAATCTCGCCGATGCTTCCGTCCGGCATAAGCCGCATCATGGTGACACGCCCGTCGTGATGTCCCCCCACAAAGAGGAAACGGTTCTCGTTATCCGTCTCCACATAGCAGCCCCTCATGCCGCCAATCCACTGCTTATTCATTGCCTCTAAGTCGCCGTCCGGCAATATCCGGAAGGACTCCACGCCCTCGTCCGCAATGGAATACAGATATTTCTTATTCTTAGAAACCACTACATCCGATGGATTGTTGATGGGCACAACCTTGCGCTCATGCAGTTGTCCCTTTTCCACATCCACATCATAGATATGGATTCCTACACTATTCTCATGGGTATAGGTGCCCACATATGCAACATACTTTTCCTCTTTCATGGTAATCACCCTCCTATTCCTTTCTTCGCAATATATCATATCGGTCTAACGGCTCACCCAAATCAATATATAACACCTGCTTCGGATGGGGTGCAGACTCCATCTCGTTGCCCTCCTCGTCTAAAATCCGGCGGACCTTCACCTTGCGGTTCTCCCCGTTTGGCTTCATCACTTCGATTTCCTCGCCCACGGAAAACTTATTCCGCTGCTCTATCCGGTAAAGCCCCTCTTCGTTGGGCTCCCCTGCGATTCCAAGATACGTGTATTCCTTAAGATACGTGTTGTTATCGTAAATCTGGGCTTCCTCCGAAGGTTTTCCGAAGAAAAATCCGGTGGTAAACTGACGGTAGGTACAATTTGATATCTGGTCTAAATACCAGGGCAGATGTTCCCTGTAAAGCTCCGGCGACTCTTTGTAATCGTCAATGGCTTTCCGGTAGGTTCTCGCCACCGTTGCCACATATAGTGCTGTTTTCATTCTACCCTCTATTTTAAAACTGTCAATACCTGATTCCATTAATTCCGGGATATGTTCAATCATGCAGAGGTCTTTGGAGTTGAAAATATAGGTTCCCCTCTCATTCTCATAGACCGGCATATATTCGCCCGGTCTGGTTTCTTCCACGATGGAATATTTCCAGCGGCAGGGATGGGTGCACGCCCCCTGGTTGGCGTCTCTTCCGGTAAAATAATTGGACAACAGGCACCTTCCGGAATAGGAAATGCACATGGCGCCGTGGATAAAGGTTTCTATCTCTAAATCATCCGGGATATTGGCACGGATTTCTTTGATTTCTTCTAAGGATAGCTCCCTGGCGGACACTACTCGCTTTGCCCCTAACTCATGCCAGAAACGGTAGGTGGCATAGTTGGTGTTATTTGCCTGGGTGCTGATGTGCAGTTCAATTTCGGGGCAGACTTCCTGCGCTAACCGGAACATGCCGGGGTCTGAGATAATTAATGCGTCGGGTTTTACGTCCCGAAGTTCGGTGAAGTACTCTCTTGCGCCCGCTAAATCGCTGTTGTGCGCCAGTATGTTGGCGGTGATGTAGACTTTTACGTCATGGGCGTGGGCGAAGGATATGCCTTCTTTGATTTCCTCCATGGAGAAGTTTTTGGCTTTGGCACGGAGGCCGAAGGCTTCGCCGCCGATGTAGACGGCGTTGGCGCCGAAGATGACGGCGATTTTTAAGACTTCTAGGCTGCTGGCTGGGATTAATAGTTCGGGGGTTCTCATTGCGTTTTTGGGGGTATCCTTTCAATATTTTTTTTGCGAGTTTTGTCAATGGGGACGCTTGGAACGGCAGGCATTTTTGTCTGACACGCTCTCGCTCCCCAAGGGCGCAGCGGATGCTAAGCTCGAAAAGACCTCGCTAAGCACCGGCGTCCTTGGAAGGGTCTGCCAAAAACGCCTGCCGTTCCAAGCTGTTTATTGGCGAAACTCTACACACTCTTCTGCTACGATAGTTTTTGACAGCAAAACGTAACGATTCCTTAGCAATATTTTGGTGTGCTGATACAATTCCTATTCGGCAAATCTCCTTGCCTAATTCCCCATTGGACAAGCATCGTTATACGTCAATGTTTTCACCTTTATTGGCAAAACTCTATGCACGCTCCTGCTGCGATAGTTTAGCTGCATTGGGAGATATTCGAGTGCTCACCGTAATGCCGTCTCCGATGGGTAATACGGAGGTTATGAGTTCTTCGTTGTGGGTCAGTTCGTATAGGTAGTCACGCATTCGCTTGTGGATGGTGCGGTTTCTGCGGGTTACGATAAAGCGGGATTCGATGATGTCGCCGTCTTGTAATACGTTGTCGGAAACTAGGATGCCGTCTTGGGTTAAAAGGCGCAGGATGTCGGGCAGGAAGTGGATGTATTGTCCTTTGGCGGCGTCCATGAAGATGAAGTCGTAGGAGGCTTCTAAGGTTTTTAGGATGTCGGCGGCATCGCCCTCTAGGAGAGTGATTTGGGATTCTTTTCCGGCGCGGCGGAAGTTTTCCCGGGCGAGGGGAATGCGTTTTTCGTAGTTTTCTATGGTGGTGATGTGGCAGGGGGCGGGGTTGTATTCTGCCATCAGAAGGGCGGAAAAACCTACCGCTGTGCCTACCTCTAATATTTTCTGTGGTTTTTTTATGGAAAGGAGCAGTTTTAAGAACTGCTGCATTTCTTTTCGGATAATGGGCACATAGGTTTCTATGGCTTCTTTTTCTATCTGGTCTAAAATTTCTTTGTTTCCTGTGTCAAGGGAATTGATATAGGTAACCAGTCTTTCGTCTACTATCACGGCTCTGCTCCTGCCTCGCTCTCGGTTTCTGTCTCCGTTTCCCCCTCGGGTACGGTTGCCATAATTACCATCATTTCTTTTGCTGTCATGGAGGTATTCAGGGTGTAGGTGCCGGGTCTTAATTTTCCTGTGTAGGCGGAAAGCTTCAACTGGGCGTAGAAAAGCGTTGCGTCCCGCACCAGCCCGTTTTTCTCTAACAACTTTCCGATATCGCCCTCTGACATGTCTGCGGTTATTTCCACGTTTTTTTCTGTTCCGGGAGCTTCTTCCATGGGCGCCTCTGTAAATACACGGTAACCAAATTCATAGCAGAAAGTTCCCAGTTTTACTAAACATACCACCACTAACAGCATCACCAGAATCGAAAAACTGAATCTGACAAATTTAAAAACTATTTTGTTCAAGTTCATCGCTGCTGCCATCCCTTTCTTCCCCCTGCGGCTGCCTCAAAAATCCTATGTCACTAAACTTCCATGATAATCGGCATAATCATCGGCCGTCTCTTGGTTTCTTTCCAGACAAAATCACCTAACGAATCTTTGATTTCGTTCTTAATCTTGCCCCAGTCGGTGATGTTGCGGTCCATGCAGTACTGCATCTTATCCTCTAACAGATGTTTCGCCTCTTCCATCAGGCTCTCTGCGCCTCTGACGTAAACGAAACCGCGGGAAACAATATCCGGTCCGGCAAGGAGCTGTCCGGAACCGCCCTCTAAGGTCAGGACTACGATAATGATACCGTCCTCTGCTAAGTGCTGTCTGTCACGGAGCACAATATTTCCTACATCTCCGACGCCAAGCCCGTCTACCATAATATCGCCCACATGGACTTTTCCGGTAACTTCTGCGCTGTCCTCATCTAATTCCAACACATCTCCTGAGGATAAAATGAAAATATTGTCCTTGTTGATTCCAAGCTCTTCTGCCACTCTCGCCTGGGCGATTAAATGGCGGTACTCGCCGTGCACCGGAATGGCGTATTTCGGTCTTACCAGGGAATAAATCAGCTTGATTTCCTCCTGACAGGCATGACCGGATACGTGCACATCCTGGAAAATCACGTTGGCGCCTTTCATGGAAAGCTCGTTGATAATACGGGAAACCGCTTTTTCATTTCCCGGAATCGGATTGGAGCTTAATACAATGGTGTCGTTGGGCTTAATCGTTACTTTCTTGTGAATGCCGGACGCCATACGGGACAATGCCGCCATGGACTCGCCCTGGCTGCCTGTGGTAATCAGCACGGTTTTCTCGTCCGGGTAACTTTTTAATTCTTCTATGTCAATGAGTGTATTGTCGGGAATGTTGATATAACCAAGCTCCGAAGCGGTTCCAATGATATTTACCATGCTTCGTCCCTCAACCACTACCTTTCTGCCGTATTTGTACGCCGTGTTGATAATCTGCTGCACACGGTCCACGTTAGAAGCAAAGGTTGCAATAATAATACGGGTATTTTTATGGTCTGCAAATATCTCGTCAAAGGCTTTTCCCACCGTCTTTTCCGACATGGTAAAGCCGGGGCGCTCCGCATTGGTACTGTCGCACATCAACGCTAACACGCCTTTTTTTCCAATCTCGCCGAAACGCTGTAAATCAATGGCATCACCGAATACCGGGGTGTAGTCCACCTTAAAGTCTCCGGTATGGATTACGGTGCCTGCCGGAGAATATATGGCAAGGGCTGCCGCATCCTGAATGCTGTGGTTTGTCTTGATAAATTCCACACGAAAACAGCCTAAATTGATGTGCTGTCCATATTTTACCACTTTTCGTTTTACTTTTGTGAGCATGTTATGCTCTTTTAATTTATGCTCGATGATACCGATGGTCAGCTTGGTGGCGTAAATCGGTACATTGACCTCTTTTAACACGTAGGGAATCGCACCGATATGGTCCTCATGTCCATGGGTGATGAAAAATCCCTTTACTTTCTCAATGTTATCTTTTAAATAAGTGATATCCGGGATGACCAAATCGATTCCGTACATGTCATCTTCCGGGAAGGACAGACCGCAGTCCACCACAATAATACTGTCTTCATATTCGAAAGCTGTAATATTCATTCCAATCTGCTCTAAGCCGCCCAATGGAATAATCTTCAGCTTTGAACTTTTTTCTTTTTTCAAATTCTTACCTCCGTTATTTTTTTTCCGCTCTGTTTTTCTCTTTTCTGTTGTTTTTACTTCCTCACTGTTAATTGTCAGTTCTAATTCCTTATTTTTCATATTCAATGTCCGCGTCCTCAATCAATTCTGCAAAAATTTTTCCTACTGCCGCAAGTTCCGTATCATCCTCCACCATCTCGTAGACAGAATCCTCTTCCTCTGCCGCAACCTCTTTTAAAATATAGGCATCACAGTCCCCGTCCTCTTCCTCTGTCACAAAAAGATACCGGGTTCCGTTAATCTGTGTCTCTTCCACCACAAAAAACTGTAGTTCTTCTTTTGTTTCCGGGTCAACAAATGTTACTTTCTCCATTGACGAACCATTTCCTTCCATTTTGATTTTCTTTGTAAACGAATCAGCAAACCTCTTTGCCGCAGATTCATTTACCAAACTAAAATTCAGAAATGTCATGCTTCACCCGCTTATCGTACCATGCCAACCAAACGGTTTCAGACAGAAGCCTTCTCATGACCGAGGAAATCCAGATATCCCTGTAAAATAAAAACTGCCGCAATCTCATCCACATACTGCTTGCGGTTTTCTCTCCGGATACCCGATTCCATCATGTACTTATCTGCTGAAACAGTTGTGAGCCGCTCATCCCACAATACCACCTCTAAGCCGGTGCGCCGTTCTAACATTTCTTTAAATTCTTTGGTTTTCTCGCAACGCTCTCCCTCGGTATTGTTCATATTTTTCGGGAAACCTAACACAATGCGCTCCACCTGATATTCCGTCACAATCTCCTGAATCCTCGCCAGCGTCTGGCGCAGTTTATTAGGAGACTGTCGTCTTACGATCTCCAGTCCCTGTGCCGTCAACAAAAGCTCGTCGCTGACTGCCACGCCGACAGTCTTTGAGCCAAAATCTAATCCTAAAATCCGCATACTCTCTCCGTTACTACGACCAACGATTGTTTCTGATATAAGATTTTAATACTTCTTCCACCAACTCGTCACGTTCTACCTTCATAATCAGGCTTCTTGCATTATTATGGCTGGTAATGTAAGTAGGATCTCCAGACATAATATATCCAACAATCTGATTCACCGGATTATAGCCTTTCTCGCTGAGTGCATGATAGACAATCTCTAAAATGTCTCCCACTTTCAGCTCCGGTTCCTTTTCCACTTTGAAATATTGTGTATTATTGATATTCTGCATATTTGTCACGCCCTTATACCTGCTCAAAAAGCATTGCTATATATTATTTTAATATAGTTTGTCCTAAAATTCAACCATAAGATAGATATCCCCGGTTAATTGTTCTGAAATTTTTCCTGTTACAAATTGGTTTGTCAGGTCGCCCCCCGCCTCAAAAGCCACTTTCACGTACTCTTTCGTGTAACCTGTAAAATAGGTTTTTCCTTCAAATTCCATCTTCTCTTCTAACAGCGCCGTCACCGTTTTTCCAAGATAAGCATTGCGGAATTCCTCCGACATTTTTTTCTCCAAATCCAGTAAAATAGCGCTGCGCCTGTTTTTTTCCGGCTCCGGCACCTGATTTTTCATCGCCGCCGCCTTCGTGCCCTCTCTCTTAGAATATTTGAAAATGTGCATTTCATAAAAATGAATCCGCTCTAAATATTCTCTGGTCATCTGAAATTCTTCCTCCGTCTCCCCCGGAAAGCCCACAATCACATCGGTAGTGATAGCCGGATGAGAAAAATACTTCCGCAGCAACTGACAGCCCGCCTCGTATTCCGCCGTATCATAACGCCGGTTCATCCGGGCAAGCACCGTATCACAGCCGCTTTGCAGGGAAAGATGGAAATGGGGGCAGATTTTTTCTAACCGGGAAAGCCGTTTCACAAAATCCTCCGTCACAATCCGGGGCTCTAAGCTGCCAAGGCGTATCCGTTTGATTCCCTCCACCTCGTGCACCAGTTCAATCAAATGCAGGAGACTGTCCCCCGTGTCCACGCCGTAAGAGCTTAAATGAATCCCCGTCAGCACCACTTCCTGATAGCCGTGTTCCGCAAGCCGCCTGACCTCCTCTAACACGTCCTCTGCCCTTCTGCTTCTGACCCTGCCCCTTGCAAACGGAATAATACAATAGCTGCAAAACTGGTTGCACCCATCCTGCACCTTCAAAAAAGCACGGGTATGCTCCGCCGTACTCTCCAAATAAAGTTCCTCGTACTCCTGCTTTTCATGGTTAATATCCACAATACTGTTCTGCCTCTTCCCTGCTTCAAATTTTTCTAACAGCTCCACTAACTCGTGCTTCTTATTATTCCCAATGATAATATCTATACTCTCATCTAAAGCAGCTTCCGCCTCTTTTGTCTGTACATAGCAGCCCGCCGCCACCACCACAGCATCCGGATTATTCTTTTTTGCTTTATGAAGCATCTGTCTTGACTTCCGGTCCGCTATATTGGTAACAGAACAGGTATTAATCACATAGACATCCGCTTTCTCCGTAAATGGCACAATCTCGTAGCCCGCAGTCTCTAAAATATGCTGCATTGCCTCTGTCTCATAAGCATTTACCTTGCAGCCGAGATTATGTAATGCCGCTTTCTTCATTCCTTTACTTTTCCTCCGTTTACATTTACTGTTGACTTTTCCACAAAAAACCTTTAGTATAAAAGTAACTAGATTAGTTAATCTTTAAGGAGGTTTTTCGCTATGAAAACAGTACAGATTTCTTTAAATTCCATCGACAAGGTAAAATCCTTTGTCAACGCTATCACACAGTATGAATTTGATTTTGATTTAATCTCTGGCAGATATGTCATTGATGCAAAATCTATCATGGGTATCTTCAGCTTGGATTTATCCAAACCGATTGATTTAGCAATTCATGCTGAGAGCAATATTGATGAGATTATGGAAACTTTAAAACCATACTTAATCTAATTACTCGTACATATTTATACCAGTGTTTCAAACATGAACCACAGAGAGATTTACTCTTTGTGGTTTTTTGTTTTCTTAGGGAGCGAAAGCGTGTCTGACTAAAAATACCTGTTATTCCAGACGTCCCTCTCTCAAAAAAATCTATTTCCCCTCAATATGAATCACTTCCACCGTATCAATCGCCTGTTTCATCAATTCATCAAT
>JAGAIK010000723.1 GCA_017626625.1 Roseburia sp. | reverse complement strand
TCCCATGAACGGTATTTTACCAATATTACAACCCTGTTTCTGCTTTCACTCGGCTTTAGTTTCGCCGGATTTATTCTGGTAAGGAGGAAAAAATATGCAAGTATTTAGAACCTTTTTTAAGATTGCCAGCAAACGGATTTCTGCCCTTAGTATCTATTTCATCATTTATGCCGTTGTTACTTTCATGTTCAGTATCACGGCAGAGGATGAAATGAACTCTAATTTTCAGTCAAAGGCACTGACCGTTTACATTATGGATGAGGATTGTTCTGCCGCCAGTACCGCTGTATCACGGTATTTATCCACCCTGCACAATATTGCAGACCTGCCCGCAGAAAAAGAAGCGCTTTGCGACCAGCTTTACTATCGCACCTTAGATTATGTTCTCGTTATACCGGAAGGATTTGAAGAAAAATTAGCGGCGCTGGAGAAGGAAAATCTGTTTCAAACGACCAAAATTCCCGGCAGCACCCGCGGATATTTTGTAGACCAGCAGATTTCCCAGTATACCGGCACCTTACAGCTCTATTTAGCAGGAGGGTATTCCATGGACACGGCAATCGGAAAGACAGACGCTTCCCTCCAAAACCTAACGCCCGTTTCCTCCGTCTCCTTTCATGGGGAAAACAGCGGCACCAACCTTAGGGTATTCTACCTGTACCAGTATCTGCCCTACGTTTTTATTGCCATGTTCTTTACCGGTCTGGCACCGATTTTAGTAATCTTCAATAAAAATACCATACAGGAAAGGATGTGCTGCTCCGCTTATCCCCTGAATAAACGAAATTTGTACTTATCCTTTGCCAGTATGGTATACAGCCTTTTTTGCTGGGCTTTCTTTATGGTTTTGGGATTTTTATTCTACGGAAAAGATATTTTTTCGAGAACTTCCCTGCTTGCTATGGGAAACAGCCTTGTGTTTCTACTGGTTGCTGTCCTCATTACCCTGCTGGTCAGCCTCTTCGCTCCCGATGACAGTGTGGTAAATATGCTTGCCAATATTGTAGTGCTGTCCATGTCTTTCCTGTGCGGGGTATTTGTTCCGCAGTATATGCTCTCAGACGGCGTACAGGCAGTGGGAAAATTCCTCCCCGCCTACTGGTATATCAACGCCAACAATATGCTGGCAGGTTTTTCCTCTGAGCCGTTTTCCATGGACACTTATTTTCAGTGCCTTGGTATTGAGCTTCTCTTCGCCGCTGCCTTTTTTGCCGTCACGCTTGCAGTTTCTAAAATGAAAAGCAGGGGGCACTGATTTTTACAATGATATATCTACGCTGCCGCCCACCGCTGCTTCTGCCGCCGTTTCGGAGGAAGCCGCTCCTTCCGGCGCAGCCCCTCCTGCCACAACGGCTCCGGCGCTGTCTAAAGAACCGGAGCTGTCCATTTCTGACTCTACCTCCAGTTCCGCCTCCTGCTCTGCCTGCAGCCTGATTTGCGCTTCATTTAAGAGGGCTGCCTCTGCCGACAGGCTTAAAATCACACCGTCGTTTACGGATGCCCCATTGTATTTGCGGTTCTCGATTTCCCCTTTCAGGTACTTCATATCCGCTTCGTTTATCTTAGACTGCTCCTGTCTCCTGTGTACCCGGCGTTTCTGCATTATCTGCTGATGCCTTGTCTTTTCCGCCTGTACCTTTTGTACCGTCTCAATCTGTATTTTCTCTTTCAGCTTTCGCTCTTTATTGGCGGCACGGCGTTTTACCTCGTTGTCTATCTGCTGTTTGTCGGAGTTGTTCTCCCTTCGGTACTTCTTCTGCTCTATCTCCTCTTCTTTCAGATGGCGCACCTTCATCTGGGCACACCGCACCATGCGTCTGGCGTGCGCCATGGCGTTGGCAATCTCCTGGCTGTCATATTGTCCCGTCGCCTCGCACCGTTTCAACACGCTTAATTTGCTCCGCGCTCTGACTAACACATTTGCCGCTCCCTGTGCTTTCTTGCAGCGCACCAACTGCCCGGAAATCTCCCGGTGGTTATAATTCAGTTTCTTTTTAACGCCGCTGCTGCTCTTTTTGGTCATGGCGCCAATCCGTGCCCTCGCATCGTTTGTATTCTTTATGGTCAGCGTCCCGGAAATCACCGGATAGCCATTTCCTCCGTTTATGCCGGAGCCATTCATTGCAACTCCCATAACTCATTTCCTCCCTGAAAATATCTGTTTCGAATCCGTTCTGCAATTTTTTTGTATATAAATCTACATCGACCAAAAAGAGCATTTTGTTTACCTTGTTATATTAGCAAATTTCTGCCCCGCTCGGCATGGTTTTCTCCGGGGTCATTAATGCCAGATTACCCTCGGCGTCCTCAGCACAGAGCAGCATTCCCTCGGAAAGAACCCCTGCTAATTTCGCCGGCTTTAAGTTTACCAATACCATGACTTTTTTACCTACCATCTCTTCCGGTGTGTAATATTTACGGATGCCGGACACAATCTGTTTTACCTGGCTGCCGATTTTCACCTGGGAACACAGCAGCTTTTTGGATTTCTCCACCGCTTCGCAGGCAATGATTTCTCCCACCTGGAACTGCATTTTCATAAAATCGTCATAGGTGATTTCCGCTTTCGGTTCAATGTCAATCCCGGCTTCGCTCTCTGTTTCCTCCGGCAGCTCGCCTAAGGCTCTCTGCTCCGCCTCAAACTCCGCCTTCTGGGCTTCCCGGATTGCCTCAACCTTCGGCATAATCTCTTTCACGTCTAACCTTGCAAATAAGATTTCCGGCTTCTCCACCACCTTTGTCCCGCTCTCGTAAAGACCGAATTTATCCAAATCGTCAAAGGCACGTACCGATGTACCCAACTGTGCCACAATCTTTTCCGCCGTCTCCGGCAGGAAGCTTTCAAGCAAACTTGCACCGATGGTGATTGCCTCGGCTAAGTTGTAAAGCACCTCGGCAAGACGGTCGCTCTTTGCCTCGTCCTTTGCCAGTACCCAGGGCTCCGTCTCGTCAATGTATTTGTTGCAGCGTCTGAATACGTTAAATACCTCAGAGATAGCGTCCGCCACACGGAGATTCGCCATTTTCTCTGCCACCTTATCCCTTGCGCCTGCCGCAACGGCTTTCAAATCTGCGTCCACTTCCTCTGCTGCCCCGGTGCTCTTTACGATACCGCCAAAATATTTGTTGCTCATGGAAACGGTACGGTTCACCAGATTTCCAAGAATGTTGGCAAGGTCGGAATTGAAACGCTCCACCACCAGCTCCCAGGTAATCACACCGTCATTTTCAAAAGGCATCTCATGCAGCACAAAGTAGCGGGTCGCATCCACGCCGAACAAATCCACCATGTCGTCTGCATAAATTACATTTCCCTTGGATTTACTCATCTTATCACCGCCCTGCAGCAGCCACGGATGGCCAAATACCTGCTTCGGCAGCGGCAAATCCAGCGCCATTAAGAAAATCGGCCAGTAGATGGTATGGAAACGGATAATGTCTTTTCCGATTAAATGCAGGTCTGCGGGCCAGTTTTTGTTGAACAGCTCGGAGGAATTTCCGTCTGCGTCATAGCCGATTTTTGTGATATAGTTTGTCAGCGCATCCAGCCACACATAGACCACGTGTTTGTCGTCAAAATCCACCGGAATGCCCCATTTAAAGGAAGTTCTCGATACGCACAAATCCTGCAGTCCCGGAAGTAAGAAGTTGTTCATCATCTCATTTTTCCGGGAGACAGGCTGGATAAACTCCGGATGGCTGTTGATGTGCTCGATTAAACGGTCTGCGTATTTGCTCATTTTAAAGAAGTACGCCTCTTCCTTTGCAGGCTGCACCTCACGTCCGCAGTCCGGGCATTTGCCGTCCACTAACTGGGATTCTGTCCAGAAGGATTCACAGGGGGTACAGTAAAGCCCCTCGTAGGCGCCTTTGTAGATGTCTCCCTTATCGTAAAGCTTTTTGAAAATCTTCTGCACCTGTTTCTCATGGTCGGTATCTGTGGTGCGGACAAAGTTGTCATAGGAGGT
The DNA here is from genome assembly GCA_017626625.1 of Roseburia sp. Classification (GTDB taxonomy): domain Bacteria; phylum Bacillota; class Clostridia; order Lachnospirales; family Lachnospiraceae; genus Roseburia. Next base: position 225 of record JAGAIK010000723.1, on the reverse strand, counting down.
GTTCATCAAATCCCAGATACGCTTTACCTCCCCTGCCACACCGTCTACAAATTCCTTTGGAGTGATGCCTGCTTTGTTGGCTTTTTCTTCGATTTTCTGACCGTGCTCGTCTGTTCCGGTCTGGAAATAAACGTCGTAGCCCTCCGCCCTCTTGTACCGTGCGATGGCGTCCGCCAGCACGATTTCATAGGTGTTTCCGATGTGGGGTTTGCCTGATGTGTAGGC
>JAGAIK010000722.1 GCA_017626625.1 Roseburia sp. | reverse complement strand
TTACAAACCAGGCAGAGGCAGTATATGCTTCCGTATATTTGTGGAAAGCAGCAGTAGAAAAAGCGGGAACCGCAGAGACAGAAGCTGTCATTGATGCCTTTGATACCGATGAAATCAGCGTGGACGCACCTTCAGGAACCGTGAGCGTAGATGGAGCAACCCATCAGGCAGTACTTACGGTGACGATTGTGGAGGTACAGGATGACCATTCCTTAAAGACAATGCAGACAACCTCCGATATTGAACCTACTTATTTAAAAGACCTTGGAATTGATATTCGGAAAGAGGACCCGCAGACCCAGTATTCTCCGTTAGAGAACGGAACCGGAAATTAACAAAAAAGCTCCTGTGGAAATGTGCTGTCAGAGGGACAAGGAAAGTCTTCGGCAGCATGTTTCTTTTCCGGGAACGGTTCTGCGATACATGAGAAAGAGGTGATACTATGTTTGGAGATATCTTCGCATATATTTATCAGTTTATTGACAGCTTTGCCTTTCTGGTGCTTGCGGCACTGGGTATGGCGATTATTTACGGAATGATGGGAATCACCAATATGGCACAGGGAGAACTTATCATGATAGGCGCCTATGTGACGGATATTATGGTGTGCAATCTGGGAATGCCGTTGATTATTGGAATTATCATCGGAACCGTATTTACCGGGTTTGTAGGGCTTTTGATGGACAGACTTATCATAAAAAGGCTTTATGACAGACCTTTGGATTCCGTTGTGGCGACCTGGGGGCTTAGTATCGCACTGGCGCAGCTTATCTATATTATTTTCGGACCGAGTATGACGGGTGTCAGCATTCCCCTTGGCTCCTTTAAGGTGGCAGGGCGGTCCTACTCCTATTACAGACTGCTTCTTGTGGCGATTGCAATCGTGCTGATTTTGATTACCTTTCTGGTGTTTAAGTATACGAAATTCGGACTTCATTCAAGAGCCACCATGCAGAATCGTGAGATTGCCAACAGCCTTGGAGTCAATGCCAACAAGATGAACGCCGGAACCTTTATGCTTGGCTCTGCCCTGGCAGGTCTTTGCGGCGGGCTGTATCTTCCCACCATGTCCTTAACACCGAGCTATGGCGAAAGCTTTCTGGTACAGAGCTTCGTAACGGTGTTAGTGGGCGGTGCTGACCCACTTCTTGGAACCGTGCTTGCGGGAGGCGGACTTGGTATTGTGCAGAGTATTCTTAACATGAAGTTTAATACCTTCTATGGAAAAATCGGTATTCTTTTGATGGCAATCCTGTTTATCCGTATCCTTCCCAATGGATTTTCCGGATATTTCAATGGGGTTCGCCTGAAAATGAAATTAAAAAAAGAAAAGAACAGGGGGGATAAGTAATGAAGGATTTAAAAACAATCTGTTCCGAAAATATAACGGCGCTTATCGTTTTGATTTTTGCTGTCGTGTTCCCGATATTTAATTCTGCTTATAAGGTAGACCAGTTTACCGGATTCTATGTTACCTGTCTTTTGTCCTTCAGCATCATTTTAATCTGGGGATATACCGGTATCTTCAGTTTTGGACAGGCGGCATTTTACGGGGTGGGAGCTTATACCTATGCCATTATCAGCCTTTGTTCCGATAAGAATCTGACCATTCTTGCGGCCCTTGCAGGTATCGCCATTGCCGGAGTTTTTGCACTGATTTTAGGTTATTTCATTTTCTACGGTGGTGTGAATGAAATTTTTACCGGTATTATCACGCTGTGTATTTCCATTGTCTGTGAGACCTTCATCGTGCAGACCAGCGGACCGGAATGGAAAATCTTAGGGGTATGGATTGGCGGATATAACGGCTTGAATAATATTCCTAAAATCAAAATCGGAAATTTTGTATTAAACGGTGTTCCACTGTATTTCTTCGTGATAGCAGTTGTATTTTTAGTTTACTTCTTATTCCGCAAGCTGACACACTCCAATATGGGATATGCTCTGTTTGGTGTCCGGGAGAGTAAACAGAGAAGTGAACTGTTTGGCTATAAGACGGCGAAAATCCAGACTCTTGCCTTTGGTGCCAGCGGCGCATTAGCGGGACTTGGAGGAGTTCTTTTTTCCGCATGGAGCGGCTATGTGGTTCCCTCCACTCTCTCCGTGGATAATTCCACGGTGGCAGTGGTTATGGTAGCCCTTGCCGGACGAAAAAATGTAACGGGCGCGCTGATTATGACATTAATTTATTCATATTTTACACACCAGCTTGCAGCCAGCGGCAATGTGTTCTCCAACGTTATTTTAGGCGTACTTCTTGTGCTGATTGTTATGTTCATGCCGGAGGGAGCGTTGGTGGAATTATTTAAAAAAGCAGATATGCTCCTTGAGAAACTCATGGGCAAAAAGAAAAAAACTGCTTAGGAAGGGGAGAAAAGTATGGCAAATATGGAAACTCCAAAGGAAAAGATATTAATACTTGATAAAGTGTCCAAACAGTTCGGCGGTATCCAGGCGGTGGAGGATTTTTCCATGAGCATGGACAAAGGAGAGCTGCGCTGCCTCATCGGACCCAACGGGGCAGGAAAAACGACGGTCTTTAAGATGGTCATGGGCGTTTACCCTGCGTCCTCCGGGCGTATCGTATTTCAGGGAGAGGATATCACAAGCATTTCCGCCTCCAAAAGAGCGAGAAAGGGCATGAGCATTAAAATGCAGGTGCCCGGTGTCTATGAGGAACTGACCCTCCGGGAGAATATGCGGATTGCAGCGGAAAATTACGTGCCGAAGAAGCAGCTTGCGGAGGAAATTGACCGTCTGATTGAACTGGTACATATCCAGGATTTGGGAAATCCCCAGGTAAAAAATATGTCCCACGGACAGCAGCAGTGGTTAGAAATTGCAATGGCATTGGCTTCCAATCCCTCACTTTTGCTGTTGGATGAACCGGCAGCAGGACTTGGACCGGAGGAAACGGAATTTACGGCGGAACTGGTTACTTCCTTAAATAAACAGGGCTTGTCCATTTTGTTTATTGAGCATGATATGAACTTTGTGCGCAAAATTGCAGATCAGGTGACGGTAATGTACTACGGAAAGAAATTTGCAGAAGGTTCCATTGATGAGATTGTAAACGACGAGCGGGTCATCCAGATTTATCTGGGAAATTCTTAAAAAAGGGGGTATCAGATATGTCGGATATGCTGAAAGTAGAAAATCTGGTGTCGGGATATGAAAAGGTTATGATTCTCCATGGCGTAAATATAGACATGAAAGAGGGAGAAATTATATCTGTCATAGGAAGAAACGGTGTGGGAAAAAGCACCCTGATGAAAACCTTAATCGGGTTGGTGAAAGCCAGTGACGGAACCATCGCTTATGAGGGCGAGGACGTGACAAAGAGAAAAGCCTACGAGCGTGCCTGGAGGGGGCTTGGCTATGTGCCCCAGGGACATATGGTTTTTCCGAGACTGACGGTGGAAGAAAACCTGATGATGGGCGAAAACATCAATAAGATAAAAGGGAAAAAGCCGGATTATGATTTGATTTACGAATATTTTCCGAGATTAAAAGAGCGGAGAACCCAGATGGCAGGCACCATGTCCGGCGGGGAGCAGGCGATGCTTTCCATCGGGCGTGTGCTCACCGGAAATTTAAAGGTCATGCTGCTTGACGAGCCTTCCGAGGGCGTCCAGCCAAATATCGTGGAGCAGATTGGGGATATCATTTTAAGAATCAATAAGGATTTGGGAATCAGCGTCCTTTTGGTGGAGCAGCACATCGGTCTGATTCAGCAGGTGTCCCAGAGGTGCTACGCGATGGACAAGGGAATGGTGCAGACGGCGCTGACAAGAGAAGAACTGCTTAACTATGACGAAATCAAGAAATATCTGTCTGTATAGAAGCGGCTCTGGCGTGAAAAGCAGATTTTTTCATGGAAAATTGTGCCTGCGCCCGGTTTCACGGGTGGATTAAGAATGGAGGATTTTTATATGCCGAAAATGACAAAAGAAGCGATTATGAAAATTGTAGAGGAAAAGGATGTAAAATTTATCCGCCTCCAGTTCACGGACGTATTGGGGAGA
>JAGAIK010000721.1 GCA_017626625.1 Roseburia sp. | reverse complement strand
ATTAAAATCGGTTATTACACCCAGGAGATTGAGCAGGAGGAACAGGAGGGCAATAACATTTCCTACATGAACCCGGAGGAAAAGGTCATTGATTATATCAAAAATACAGCCGAATATGTCCGCACCACAGAGGGCTTAGTGTCAGCCTCCGCCATGTTAGAGCGCTTTCTTTTTCCGGCTTCCCAGCAGTACAGTCCCATCGGTAAGCTTTCCGGCGGGGAAAAACGGAGACTCAACCTGCTGCGGGTGCTGATGGAAGCGCCCAATGTGCTGATTTTAGACGAGCCCACCAACGATTTGGACACCAGAACACTGACCATTTTAGAGGATTATTTAGACAGCTACGACGGCATTGTCATCACGGTTTCCCACGATAGATATTTCCTTGACCGCATCGTGCGGCGGATTTTCGCCTTTGAAGGAGATGGGAAAATCCGCCAGTATGAGGGCGGCTACACCGATTATGTCAACCGACTGGCAGAGGAGGGAAGAACACCGGGGGAGAACGTGGAGACAGCAGGTATCGGGTCAGGAAAAAATAGTTCATCGGGCAGAGCTGCCGCAGCAGACAAGGCGTCTGGCGCCGGGGGAGAGAAAAAAGATTCTACTGCCACATGGAAACATGAAAAGAAGTTGAAATTCAGCTATAAAGAGCAGAAGGAATATGAGACGATAGAGGACGACATTGCCGACTTGGAGGAAAAGCTGGAGAAATTGGACGCAGAAATGGCGGCAAACGCCACAAACTCCGTAAAATTAGGGGAGCTGCTGGCGGAAAAGGAGCAGACCGAGCAGCTCTTAGAGGAAAAGATGGAGCGCTGGGAATATTTAGAGGACTTGGCGGCACAGATTGCCGCCCTCAACGCCTCCGCTTCCCAAGAGCATTAAACCACCCCTGGGGCAGCGCAAAGCCGAAGATAATCCCCAGCACAATGGCGCCCGCCACCTTTACTGTCTGCATACCATATCTGGAGAACTCCGCCATTTCATTCATAATAAAATAATAAGAAGTATAATAAATTCCTGCCCCCGGCACCAGCGGGAAAATCCCGGAAATCAGGTACAGAGTCACCGGATTTTTCCGCAGGGAGGCAATCATTCTTGAAATCACTGTCAAAGCCAGCGTTGCCGTCAGATTGGCAATCGTAATGCTGTCGTTGAAATTTAAACATATCAGATACACAATCCAGCCGATGGCTCCCGTCAGACCGCAGAAAAATAATTCCGGCTTTGGGGCGCAGAACAGCACCGCAAAGGACAGGGTTGCCACCAGGCTGACTACAAATTGAATCACCATCAGAGCAGAGAACCTCCTATGAGAAAATGATAAACAGTCATAACCGTACCGACGCCCACCGCAATGCAGAAGGCAGTTAAAATGGCATCAATCATGTGAATTGCCCCGGAAAGGTAATCGCCGTTGAAAAAATCACGGATGGAAGTGGTAAGGGCGATGCCGGGAACTAAGGGCATGATGGAGCCGATGATCACCTTGTCATAGAAAATCGGCAGCTTTAAGGAGTAGAGCAGCAGGCTTAAAAAAGTCACGAAAGCGCTGCCTAAAATATTAATGATAAATTTGGAGGATTTTCCCCCGTTGAGCTTTTGCAGCAGAACCTGCAGCAGCAGTCCTGTCACAAAAGCCGTTACGGCATCAAAAAATGTCCCGCCGAACAGATAACCGAAGCAGCCGCAGCCCATACCGCAGAAAAAGAGTGCGGAGCTTTTTCTGGTGGTGGGAATTTCCTTACACGCATCTAACCGTTCCCATGCCTCCATCAGGGAGCACTGGTGGGAGCAGATTTCCCGGGAAAGCTGGTTTAGGGCGGCAATCCGTCCTAAATGGGTGGAGCCTAAGGGAATGTGCCGTATCATGCTGCAGGCATCCTCTTTATTTTCATTGGCACTGGCAAAGATGCCGTTGGATAAAACATAAACGTCATATTCTTCTATTTCATAT
>JAGAIK010000720.1 GCA_017626625.1 Roseburia sp. | reverse complement strand
GTAAATTCAACTTAACGATAAACCTTAATTTGGAGGGGGCATAAAAATGGCAATTTCAAATATAAATGCGATTATCGACCATGATATTCATAAAGTTTGGGATATTGTTTTGGCTGTTGATAAATATAGTGTGTGGCGAAGCGATTTAAGCAAAACAGAAATCATAAATGAGAAGCAATTTATTGAGTACACGAAAGACGGATATGCAACTACATTTTCTATTACTGCTGTTGAGCCATATAAACGCTGGGAATTTGACATGGAAAATAGCAATATGACTGGGCATTGGATTGGTATTTTTACAGCTAAAGGAAATGAAACACAAATTGATTTTACAGAAAATGTGACACCTAAAAAGTGGTTTATGAAACCTTTTGTAAAACTCTATTTGAAGAAGCAGCAAACGCAATTTGTTCTGGACTTAAAAAAAGCATTGGAATAACAAATTTAGCTTGAGGAAATATAAAATGGTTAAAGTGATAAAGGAAAAATTTGTTGTCATTGGAAAAGAGGGTTCAACATTAGACGGCGAAGGATTCATTCAGAAATTGTGGAATGACGCAAATAGTCATTTTAATGAAGTTGCACATCTGGCAAAGAAAGACACAAATGGAGCTATTGTGGGCATATGGGGAGCTATGTCTGATATTTCTCATTCATTCAAACCATGGGAAGATGGCTTTAGCAGAGGCTTGTATCTGGCAGGTGTGGAATGTATTGATAATGCAGAAGCACCTGATGGATGGACAAAATGGACAATACCAAGTTATGAGTATATAGTTGTTGAAAATCATAAGGGAGCGTTTGAAGAAACTATTAGACAAATGAATGAACATGGTATTTCTCTGGTCGGAGCAGTTCATGATTATACTGCGCCGGTAACAGGAAAGGGCTATCTGTATTTTCCGATAAGGGAAGTTTAATAAATTAGAAGCTGCGGAGGTGTCTTATGAAACGAGAATTAGGAATTGCCAGATGTGGTCTTGCGTGTTGCTTATGCACAGAAAATGCTGATTGTAATGGATGTGGCTCAAACGGTTGTCCAGATAGTGATGTTTGTGAGAATAAAAAATGTTCGATTGCAAAAGAACTGACACATTGTTATAAGTGTGAAGAAAATTGCAAGAAAGGATTATTAGGCAAAATCAAACCATACGCCTTTACTTTATTTGCTAAAAAATATGGTGAAGAAAAGCTTTTGGATTGTTTAGAGAGAAATGAGAAAAATGGAGTTGTGTATCACCGAAATGGTATAAACGGAGATTATGATGATTTTGATGATGTAGAGCAGTTAATGAATTTTATCTTGACGGGAGTGAGATAGATTTCCAGTTTATCGGACAGATAAAATTATCCACGAAAGCAATTCAGCCAGCCGATTTCGGCTGGCTGTTCTGTTACTCCATGACCTTTTGCCCTATCACAGAAAGGGACTATTTTTCCACACTTACTATGAGGATGGCGGCTATGAAATAGAAATTGCATATACCGGCGAATAAAAGACGCTGCCGTTGTAGGAACACCCATTCCCACAACGGCAGTTTCTATTTCCAAGGTCTGCGCCGGAAATTCATTCCGGAATGTTTGATAAGCGGGGACTTGCGGAACAGCTTTTTCAAGGTGGTGCGTTCTTCTTCCGAGAGCCGCTTATATTTGAGCTGGAACGCCTTGCAGAATATCTCTGTAAATTGCTGCACCCTGTCCCCCGGCGATTGCATAGCCTTTTGGACTTCCCGGATCAGCTCATCGGCGGGCGTGGTATCCGGCGCACTTTCACTGTCATTTTCGTGTGCCTTTCGTATGTCATGGAGAATGGTGTCCCATGTTTTATGTGTCACATGGCAGAAAAAATCTTCTTCCTCTACCTGACAGGCTTCCAATACTTTGATTGCCCGGTCTGCCGCCGCTTCGGGATGTGCTTCCAGTATCATAGCCCGCACAGCAGCCAGCGAACTGTTCATGTCATGGAAACGCATGGTTGCTATCCCATCCACATAGATTTCTGCGTCTGCCAGCAGTTCCCGGAATTTTTCATGGGAGATAATCTCACACAGCAGCCGGTTGTTGAAGCGTTCACTTTTCAGAAGTTCCACAACTTCATCATTGATATGCAGTTCCGTAAGTTCTATATTTTCTGGATTGCGGTTGTCTGTCCGGCAAAGCAGATAATCGGTGGACACCTGATAAAAGTCTGCCAGTTTTAAGATACTCCCGTGGTTGATTTCCTTGCAGCCCTCTGTTGATTCATAACTTCCGAGAGCAGATTTTGAAATGCCAACGGCAGCTTCCAGTTCTTCCAAACTTAAATGACGCTCCACCCGTAAATCTTTCATTCTTTCGGGAATGGAAACATTGCACTTCATAAGGTTCAGCCCCTTTCCAGCGGCATATATGTCCACTGGATTTATTATAACATACTATTTCCGCAATCGTGGAAATTTCTGATTTTTACCCTTAATTCCTACTTTGTGGACATACGGCACAGGGCACAAAAATGTTCTATGATACAGGTAGTTCATCGATGGATTATTCCAATCGAATGACCAGCCTGTGTGGGATAT
>JAGAIK010000719.1 GCA_017626625.1 Roseburia sp. | reverse complement strand
GATATGTATGGATATGAAATGATAGACACGCTGAGAGGGCGTTCGGAGAATGTATTTGAACTGAAAGCAGGTTCCCTGTATCCTCTTTTACATTCGTTGGAGGCAAAAGATCTGGTGACGGTTTACGAGGACGATAAGACCGGAAAAGTGCGGAAATATTACCACATTACCGGAAGCGGAAAGAAATTTTTGAAGGAAAAGAAAGAGGAGTGGAATCAGTATGCGTCTGCGGTTGCAAATGTGCTTTCACTGCAGGGGATTTAGAAAGGAAGGAATGGGATGGAATATTCAGAATACATGGAAACACTGAAGGAACAGATACAGAATAAACATGCCAGAGCGCTTGTGGCAGAAGAGATAGAAGGGCATATTTCAGAGCAGGCAAAGGACTACGAAGAAGAGGGCATGAGCCAGGAAGCTGCATTAAAGGAGGCGGTGCGCCAGATGGGAGACCCGGTAGAGACGGGAAGCAGGCTGAATAAAATACACCGTCCGGTATTTCCCTGGAAAATGATGCTGTTGGCGTTGCTGCTGACCTTCATCTCCGTGGGAATGTCGGCTGTGGTAGCGCGGGAAACAGGGCGGCAGGCAGAGGGAATGCAGTATCTGGGAGGACTTTTGGCAGTTCATGTGGTGGAATTTGTAATTATCACAGGAATTTTATTTATGGATTATACGGCACTGATGCGGCATACCAGGGAACTTTATATTGGGTATCTTGGCTTCCTTCTGCTGTGTCAAATCAGCGGGAATTTCCGAATGGATTATTCGGCGGGATATCTCTTAAGTTACGGTATCCAGACGCTTCTGCCCCTGTTTTTTGCAGGAATTATCTACCAGAACCGGGGAAAGGAATGGAGGGGCATGGTCAAAAGTATTTTGTGGATAGCGGTGCCGCCCTTTCTGCTGCTGCTTTTCGGAAGCGCCCAGCGTTGTACAGCGGTGATTCTGGAAAATACCTTTATCTGCCTGCTTCTTCTGCTTATTTCCATAAAGCATGGGATATTCGGAGAACAGAAAAGGAGACAGTTTTTCCTATTGGCGGGAATGACGGCAGCGGCAGGAGCGTTATTTGTTTTGCTGCCTTTTTCCGCAGGGACCTACCAGAGAGAAAGAATAGCTGCAATGTTGAATCCGGCGTCCACGGAGGCGGGCTATCAAAATCTGCTGATTCGCAGGGAGATTTCGGATTTCAAATGGATTGGGGGAGCGTCGCTTCTTCCGATGGCACAGCAGGATGACATGGTGGAGACATATCTGCTGAACAGCATTTTTTCTTATTTCGGCGTGCTGGCAGGGCTGGTGGTGTTAGCAGTATTTGTCTGCTTTTTGTGCCATGCCTTCCGCCAGTCCTTACACCAGAGAAACCGGATGGGATTTTTGCTTGGAATCGCCGCAAGCAGCGGACTTCTGGTGCGGGTGGCGGCGTATATCGCCATTAATTTCGGATATGCCTGCTGGTATACCACGGCGGTTCCGTTTTTTGGCGGAAATCTTGTGGACGTTATCGTCAACGGTATCTATGTCGGGTTGCTTTTTTCCGTGCTGCGGAATAAGATGATATTAGGAGAGACGCAGGCAGACGGAAAGAAAAGGAAAATCAGGCTGCCTGAATGAGACAGAAAGGGCAGGATGAGAACATGAATTATATTGATATGCACTGTGACACGTTATCGGAGGCGTTAGTAAGAGGGCAAAAGACTGCAAAAAGTTTAGAGGGGACCATGGTGGACGTGGAGCGGTTAAAACGCAGCGGGGCAGCCGCACAGTTTTTTGCCATGTTTCTGCCCCAGAAGGAGAGCGACCGCAGGAGATACCAGATGGAGGCTGGCATTCCCCAGTTAAACATGCTTCTGGAAAAAATGTATGAAATTTATCAGAATACTTTGTCAGAGTGCAGTGACATTTTAGCTCCGGCATACCGGGCGGAGGATTTGGAGAAAAACAGGAAGGAGGGAAAACTGTCAGCTTTTCTAACCATCGAAAACGGCGCCGTGGCGGAGGGAAAGCTGGAAAATATCGAGAGGTTTTATCAGAAGGGCGTGCGGCTGATTACCCTGACCTGGAATGATGAAAACTGCTTCGGTTATCCCCATTCTTCTCACAGGGAGGAAATGCGGCGGGGGTTAAAACCCTTTGGAAAAGAAGCGGTTTCTTATATGGAGGAGCAGGGGATTTTGGTGGACGTGTCCCACCTGTCGGACGGAGGATTTTATGACGTGGCGGACATAATGAAAAAGCCCTTTGTGGCATCCCACTCTAACTGCCGGGCGATTACTCCTGCCACCCGGAATCTGACGGATGATATGATACGGGTATTAGCGGAGCATGGAGGGGTGGCGGGAATTAATTTTGAACCCACCTTTTTAAATGGGAATCCCAAAGATACCTTAAGCAGGGTGGAGCGGATGTGTGACCATGTGGAACATTTTATCCGAATCGGCGGCGTGGAATGCGTGGGTATCGGTACGGATTTTGACGGTATTGGCGGACAATTTGAGATTGCGGATTGTACGCAGATGGAAAAACTTTTTGCAGCGCTGCGGAAACGGGGAATTTCGGAGGAGACGTTGGAGAAAATCGCATACCGCAATGTGGAGAGAGTGATACGGGAAGGAATGTAGGAAAAATATGTAGAAAAAACAGACGAAATGAATAAAAAATATGTACATTTTTGTAAAAATATAGTAAAATATTCCTATATTACTTTCTAAGGAGAATGAGTTATGGAATTAAGTTCAATGCGAAACGATGAGAAACTGGTCAATAATATCATGTTTGCCTACATTTTGGGCGTGGCAATTTCCGGATGGATTTTTGTAATGCTGTTTCTAAACGGCGGCGTCCGGGAATGTATTTTCCTGCTGTCGGGTCTGGGGGCAATTTTGACAAAGGTTTTTGAGAAGAGTTTGGGAAAAACAGCGAAGTATGTATACTGCTGCATTCCTCCCGTTATAGGGGCAATTACCGCCGCAGTCTGTAATACAGCCGACAGCCAGAGCTATGTATGTCTGACCCACTATTATTTTGTGGCAACGCTGCTGCTGGTATCTTATTATGATTTGAAGTTGATTCGTGTAAGCGTGGCGGTGACGATT
>JAGAIK010000718.1 GCA_017626625.1 Roseburia sp. | reverse complement strand
AGGGGAGCCGGGCTTTATCGGCACTTTCTTTGATGTTTTTGGAAACTTCTGTGGCGAAGGGGTGGGTGGCATCCACCACGGCGAGAAACGGCTCGGTCGTCATCAAATCCAACATTTGTACGCTGTTTAGCCTTCCGGTGTGGAGGGTAATGTAGTCTCCCGGGGACATGACTTCACTGCCGTAGTCTGTGGCAACACAGACCTTGCAGGGAATTTTGGAATGCTGTAGGGATTCAGACAGGGTGCGGCCTTCGGTGGTGCCGGAGAAGATTAATATTGGGGTCATAAAAAATATTACCTTTGCTTTCTGTTGTTCTATCTATTTTTTTCAATAATTCTTTGGTAACACTTGCGTTCACTTTATTGTAACAGACTTACCAGCCCTTTGAAACCGTTTTTACTGCTCATATTCAGAAAAATTTTCGTTGTTCCATCCTCAAGGTGCACCCCCTCTATTTCCTCACATTGTTCTGTGAACGTATACTTTACTCTGTCCTTTCCAAAAATATCCTGCTGGGTTATAAAAATAATGATTGTGGAAGGCAATTCTTTGTATTTCGTCTTTTGGTAAAATTTACTATACCAACTCTCATGCTCCAACACGACTGTCAACCTCATATCCCCGCTTCGTAACAAGCTTTCCATCGAGCACAACCGTCTGGGAATTTCCAATAAAAACCGTCGTAAACATATTGACCTGGCAATTCCGCAGTTCCGACAGCGTACAGACTTCCGTTTTTGTCCCCTCCCGTCCGATATTTTCCACATAGCCGCAGGGGCGGGTTTCCTCCAAATTTTCCAGTAAAATATCACAGGCACGTTTCAGATAATCCGCACGTTTTTTGCTGGAGGGATTGTAAAGAACAATCGCAAAATCTCCTGCTGCTGCTGCACGCAGGCGCTTTTCAATAGTCTCCCAGGGGGTGAGCAAATCACTTAAGCTGATGACACAAAAATCATGATTGATGGGCGCACCGAGACAGGCTGCACCGCTGCTTGCCGCTGTAATGCCCGGTACAACTTCAAGTTCGCAGTCGGGATAATCTTTTTGCAGCTCATACATCAGCGACGCCATACCGTAAACCCCGGCATCTCCGCTGCAGATAAATGCTACTTTTTTACCTTCTCCCGCTTTTTCAAAACACAGCAGGCAGCGCTCTATCTCCTTCCGCATAGGGGTAGAAAGCAGTTCTTTCCCTGCAAATTCCTCCCCTAACAACTCTAAGTATACCTGATACCCGATAATCGTATCGCTCTCCTTTAAAATACGGTACGCCTGCCCCGACATCATTTCCTCTGCTCCCGGACCCATACCCACAATATAAATTTTATGTTTCATAAAAAGCCACACTCCATTTCTCTTCGGCAACCGCTAACGTCATTCCATCTTTTGCCGTCTTTTTCAGCAGAAATCTTACGTTATCCTCCGTTTTTCCCTCTGCCGTTTGTTTCTCCGTCTCTTTTTTCTCCCCGGTTTCTCTGTTTTCTGCTGTCATTTTCTCCGCATTTGCCGCAACCGCAGCCGCAGCGGCACGCTCACAGACGTTGTCCACACCCACCTGATTTTTTACAAACGAGGACGCAGAAAAATTCCCTTCTGCCGCCTCTAAAATTTCTTTGGAATAGGTCAAAAAAGACAGACCGTATTTTTCGGAAAATTCCAAAAAACCCGGTTCTTTCCCCTTGCGGTCTATGGTTGCCAATGCCCGCACTGCCGCCATCGGGATATGTAGCCGTTCTAACTGCTCCCGGACGAAAGCTTCTATTTCCCCGCAGGTTTTTCCCTTTTTGCACCCCATACCAAGAAGCACTGCTTTAGGATAAAGCTGCAGCAAACCAGCACCTTCATTTTTCACAGATATTGCAACATCTGCAAACCTTTTTTCCGGCAAGTTACTCCTTTCACACAAAGCATTCTCTTTGGGCAAGCTATTTTTTTCTGACAATACACTCTCTTCCGATAAGCCGCTCTTTTTCCACAAAGCATTCTCTTTTGACAATAGTTCCACTTCTGGCGGTACAGTTCCTCTCACCTCTCCGTCAATCCAAAATGTGATATGCCTTTCTTTTAAAATTTTACCGGAAACCTTGGCAATGCCGTCCTTGTCTCCCACAACCAGCCCATTTTTTCTCGCAAATACATCCACTGCAAACAGCCCGTTTACGTCTGTCGCCGTGGTAATCACCGGAACTGCGCCTATCTGCTCCGCCACAAAAACCGCCAGTTCATTCCCACCGCCATAATGCCCGGACAAAATGGGAATCACAAAATCTCCCCCCTCATCCGCCACCAGTACCGGAATATCCTTTAATTTATCCTGCAAATGCGGCGCAATGGAGCGGACTGCAATGCCACACGCCCCAACAAAAATCAATGCCCCGCTTTCCGAAAACTGTTTTCCCGTCCATTCCTTCAACGGTTCCTCCACAAAACAAACGTCCCCTTCCCCATCCGGGTAATCGGAGCATTTTGTATACAAAACCACCTGACCAAACGCCTCTTTTTCCAACTTCTGCTTTATCCGGCGCGAAAGCTCCATTCCCCGCTCCGTAAAACTAATGACTGCCGTCCCCATGATATTTTCTGTTCCTTTCCAACTGCTTTATCTCCATATTTTTCAGAAACTTGCCAGGGAACGTCTCTTTTGTGTTCTCTCTATCATATGCTGCCATCCTTTCCCTTACGGAACTCTGTAGAAAATTCCGGGTCATAGAGCTTTGAACGCTCATAATTTCTGCCTGCCAAAGCCTCCCCCACCAGTATCAGCGCAGTTTTCGTAATATGATGGTTTTCCGCTGTAGCAGCAAGTTCCTCTATGGTGCAAAGATACGCCTCCTCTTCCTGCCAGGTTGCCTTATAAACGATTGCCGCCGGAGTTTTTTTGTCATAACCTCCCGCAACAAGCCTTGCAGATAATTCTTCCAGCATTCCGGTGCTTAGATAAATCGCCATGGAAGCATGATGGGACGCAAAGCTCTCAATGCTTTCCTTTTCCGGCACCTCCGTTTTTCCCGCCATTCTGGTGATAATCAGGCTTTGGGAAATGCCGGGCAGGGTATATTCTAAATTCAAAGAGGCTGCCGCCCCAAAACATGCGCTGACTCCGGGACAGCTCTCATAGGAAATCCCCTCCTTCTCTAAAATATCCATCTGTTCCCGGACCGCACCGTAAATACTGGGGTCTCCGGTATGAAGCCGCACCGTAACAGCTCCCCGACGCTCTGCCCCTTTTATCATCTCGATTACTTCCTCTAAGGTCATTTTGGCGCTGTTATAAATTTCACATTCGTCTCCGGCATAGGAAAGCAGCTCCGGATTCACCAGAGAACCTGCATAAATAATCACATCCGCCTGCTCTAACAGCCGCATTCCCCGCACGGTAATCAAATCCGCTGCTCCGCAGCCTGCTCCCACAAAATAAACCATCTGTCTCCCTTACCCTTCCATTATTTTTCTTAAAAAAGCTTCCGCCTCACTGCTCTTTCCCAGTTCCCCAAATTCATTGGCATACATCATGCAGGCAATTTTCATCTTCCCTCCCGCACGCTTTTGCAGATAAAACATGATTTTTTCCATCACAAGCTCCATGGTTTTCTCACAGAGATTCTTTTCCTTCAAAATGCGGACTGCTTCTTCCGTCGCCACCGCCTCCAGAAGAGATAGTAATGTTTCCCTGTCTGCTCCTGCCTTTAACGCCGCTGCTGCAAGAAGCTCCATCCGGCAGTCTCCCTCTTTGGAATGGGTGTTCATGATGCCCCCGGAAACCTTAATCAGTTTCCCGATATGTCCGGTCAAAAGCATTGTCTCAAATCCGCATTCCGCCGCCATGTCAATGGTCTGCCCGATAAAATTGCTGCATTTCACACTTCTGTCTAAATCGTAGCCATAAGTGCGCTTCATGTATTCCAGCCCGTAATTGCCGGGAGAAACCGCTACAATCCGCTGTCCTTCGGCATATTTCTGCCGCAGCTCCACCCGGATGGTATCCAGCAGCGCCTGACTGCTCATTGGTTCCACAATTCCACTGGTGCCAAGAATGGAAATGCCCCCCACAATCCCAAGTCTTGGATTGAAGGTCTGCTCCGCTAAGGCTTCCCCCTCCGGCACGGATATTTCCACAAAAAGTCCTCCCTTATAATCCGCAAAACGGCAGACCTCCGTCACTTCCTTTTCTATCATGGCACGGGGGACACGGTTGATTGCCGCATTTCCCACCGGCTGGTCTAAGCCCGGCTTTGTCACCACACCGACGCCTCTGCCCCCCGCAATGGTAATCCCTGACAGTTCGGAAAAACTGACCTCCGCCGCAATATGCGCCCCGGTGGTAATGTCCGGGTCATCTCCGCCATCCTTGATGACGGCACAGCTCACGGATTTTTCCCTGCGGCAGATGTCTGTCACCTTTGCATGATAGGGAATGCCCTTGGGTGTGTCTATGGAAATCTCTGTTTTCTCCCGTCCCATCAAAAGCATATAAGCCGCCGCCTTTGCCGCTGCCGCAGCACAGCTTCCGGTGGTAAATCCATATCGCATATGAAACTCCTTTCCTGCTTACAGGGAATAAAGAATGGCATTGCAGATTGCCGCCGCCACATTGCT
>JAGAIK010000717.1 GCA_017626625.1 Roseburia sp. | reverse complement strand
GGCTTCGTCTCTCCGTTAAAGGTGACAATGTCCTTACTCTCCCCTAAAATCCGGGCGTAGGTTTCCGCTAATTCCCGGATAGAAACCTCCTCTCCGTTTGCCACATTAAAGATTTCCTCCGGTCCTCGGTAAGCTAAAATCAGCTCGATTGCCTGTAGAATATCGGAAACATGAATAAAGTCCCTGGTCTCATTTCCCGTCCCAAAGAGCTCGATTTTTCCTGTATTCCGGTATTTCTGGTAAATGTCCCATAAAATCTGCTTTCTAAGACCGCTTCCATAGGCAGACAAAATACGGATGGAACGGATGTGATACCCGTGTACCCGGTTGTAATAGCTGCAAAGCTGCTCTGCCATTAATTTGTGAATGCCGTAAGGAGAAATGGGCGCCGGTTCATCGCTCTCCCGCATCGGCAGTTGTTTCGGATTGCCATATACGGCGGAGCTGGAAAAAAAGATAATCTCCGGCCGCTTTTCAAAGGATTTCAACGCCAAAAGCAACTGGTACAGGCTGTGGAGATTTCCGTCTAAATCCGCCATGGGATTTACCACCGAAGCTCCCACATTGGCGCTTCCGGCACAATGCAGCACCGCATCCGGCTGCACACTGGTAAAAATAGACGCCAGCTCCGCCGCCTCCTGAGACATATTGCACTGATAATAGGACAGACTGTCCTCCCCTCCGCAGTACTTTGCCGCCAAATCAATTCCCGTAATATCATAATCCTTCTCAAAATATTCCCTGGCGCTTCTCCCCAGGAAACCGTTGACGCCCGTAATTATCATTTTTCGTTTTGTTTTCATCTCAGTGAATCACTTCCTTTCAAGACAGCTTCTTAGCGGAACACCCGCTGCAATGCTTTGGAATATTCTAACGCTTCCCGGTACATGTTGGCAAGCCCTACCGTGACATCCTCCTGCCATTCCCCGTCACTGCGCCCGGCAAGCTCCGCAATCAAATCCGCCAGCTCCTGGGGCTGATGAGGGTCAAAAAGAATACATTTCTCATTTTTCTGTTCCCGGTGCACCGGAATATCCGACAGCAGCACGCTCTTATCCAACACCTTGGCGTCCTCAAGCACCGTGCCCCAGCCTTCGCAGAGAGAGGGCTGCACGATAAACCGGGCATTTTTCATAATGCTAAGCTGCTCTTCCCTGCCTACAAAGCCCAACAGCTTAATATTATTTTTCACCGTCTCGGACTCCATAATACCCTTCAGGCGGTTAATGTACTCCGGATTTCTGTAATCCTCCAGATTTCCGGTAAAGACAAAGTCATAATCCGTCAGCCTGCCGCTCTCTAAAAGAAGCTGTATCGCCTTTACCATGACAATATGGTTTTTATGCTGCCAGAACTGGTTGGGGATATAGATATAGTTCCGGTGCAGCCCGAATTTTTCCGCCACGGATTTCTCCAGCTCCGGCGTAATTTTTTTGATTTCCGGCTCGATGTAGGAAACAAAATGCACCACCTCCACCGGGCATTTATGTTCGGGATAAAAACGCTCCAAATCATTTTTCGCATCCAAACTGCTTAACACCATGGGGCGGTCGCTCATAACCATCTCCAGGAAATTGGCGTCCTTCCGCTCTAATTCTTCCTTCGAGAAAAATTCCGGCAGGTTCTTATGCTGAAAATCCGGTATCCAGAAAATTCCCTTATTCTTAAAAAGCTTTCCTGTTTTATTTAACTCCAGAGCATAGCAGTATTTTACGCCCCCGAACCATACCTGCTTTGCCTGCGCCCACGCCAGCTTTAATTTTCCCTCATTTCCAAATACCCGAATGGTAATCTGTCCCTGAAAGGGCTCAAAGATGTCCGCATGTTTTTCATCGATAAAAAGCACCAGTTCATATCTTGAGGTAATCTCTTTATTCTGCAGACAACTGAAAATAATGTTTTTGATATAATAAATGCCGCCAATCCAGCCCCGGTTTCCTAACCCGTTAAATAAAATCTTTTTCACTGTATCCTCCGTTCTGCATTTTAATTTTCTTCCACATATTTCATCGCCGAAATACACCCTTTCGCCACATTGGAAAAAGAAAACTCCTGCGCCTTTTTGTAGCTGTAGCTTCCCATCTCCCTCAGCCTGCCTTCCGAAAAAAGCCGCTCAATAGTTTTAGCAAATGCGTCGGTATCTTCCGGGTCTACAATATATCCGTTTTTCCCTTCCTCAATCAAATCCCTTGCACCGTCGGCATATTTTGACGAAATCACCGGAAGGGAAGCGCACATGGCTTCCAATAGCACCAGTCCGAAACAGTCCTCCCTGGTGGGAAGGATAAAAGCATCGGCTTCCATATAAAGGTGGCGCAGCGCTTCTCCCTCCACATAGCCTTTAAACTCCACCCGTTCCGTCAGGTTTAATTTCTTCATCTGCTGCTCAAGCAGCGGCTTTTCCTGCCCTTCCCCCACAATCACAAGGCGGATATCCTCACTGGTCTGTGCCAGCGCCGGAAGCAGCAGGTCTAAGCCTTTCCGCTGTATCAGACTGCCCACATAAATCAACTGCCTTGCCTCATAGCTGTCCTTTTTTGCCAGATATTTCTGAATATCCACCGTGAGATAGGAGAGAAAGCATTTCTCCGGGGCTGCCCCATAGGCAATCTGCGCCTCTTTCGAAGCAGTGCTGCTGGCAATAAACGCCGCCGCCCGCTTCACAATATAGCTCCGGGAAAGGCGCTGTACCTTTCCGATATTTTTTTCCGAATTTAAGGTTCCGTCCGTCCAACTGATGAAGGGTATCTTCTTTTTCCTGCACCAGTGCACCGCCCGCAGGATGGTGGGGTTATACTCCATGGCAAACACCAGCTCCGGGGCAATCTCCCGCAGCGTCCGTTCCACCCCCACAGGCAGGAATACATAACGGTCATCAAAACGCTTCCGGATAATGATGGTGCGGGATTTTAGAAAATGATAATGCTCTAATCCCTCTAACTCCACCGTCCATTTCCGGTTCTCCATTCCAGCCCCTGAAAAAATAATATGAAATTCATATTCCGGGTAAGTTTTCTGTAAAAAAGAAAAAAAGTCTACCCGGTATGGGGAGGGTATATTGGTAATAAATACTGCTCGTTTCATTCTTTATCTCCCGTCTGAGATATCCTCGTAAATCTCCATCAGTTTCCGGTAATTATCCTCCGGCAGCATACGGGCTTCATAAAATGCCTTTGCATTCCGGCTTAAGCTGCCGCGGTCTAACTGCTCAAAGGCTTTCACCTTTTCTGCCAAATCCTCCGGGGAATCGTACTGGAATTTCACCCCGGTAACGCCTTCCTCCACCATGTCGTCGAGGTTTCCGATTTTCCCGGCAATTACCGGAACGCCGTAGGAATACGCCTCCGCCGCCGTCATGCCAAAGGTTTCATAGCATTGGGAGGTCATAATCAGGGCTTTGGCATGACGGTAACAGTCTGCCATATCTTCCTTTTCCAGTCGACCTAAAAATCTGATGTTTTTCATGTTATGTTCCCGGACATAGGCTTTCATTTCCTCTGATAAATCGCCGTCCCCTGCTAGGTACAGCTTCCGCTCCGGCAGCAGCTCAAAGGCTTTCAGGGCAACCTCTACCCCTTTCAGAGCTTCTATCCTGCCCACGAAGAGGTAATATTCCTCCCCGGCGAAATTCTCCGTCTTACCCGCATTGCCTGCTTCTCCCATATGCTCCGCAGTACCGGCGTCCTCCGGTTTTTCTCCCGCCGCTGCCTCCTGAAACGTAAAGTTCGGCTTGATATACACTTTCTTTTCGTCCACAAGCCCCGGCATCTGCAGCAGCTTTTCCCGGTTAAATTCCGTCAGGCAGATAAAATTCACCTTCTTATAGGTGCCAAGAATGCGGTGCAGCTTTAAAACCGCCGCACTGACAAGGCTCTGGGCTTTGCTGTTCCGATAGCAGCGGTGCTTTACGGCGCAGGAAAGCCCGCCCGTCACGCATTCCTCACAGACCCGGTTATCCCGGAAAAAAGAACCGGCGGGACAGAGCATCCGAAAGTTATGCAGCGTCTGTACCACCGGAACATTGCACCGGAAAGCGGCATAAAATACAGATGGACTTACCACGGTAAGAGTATTGTGCACATGCACCACATCAATCTGGTGTTCCTTGATTAATTTCTGCACTTCCCTCTTTGTTTTCAGCGAATAAACTGCCGTAAAGGGCAAACGCAGCTTTCCCGGCAGCCCCATTTTCCGTAACTCTTCATTACTCCGATAGTAAGTATATACCTTATGACCGTGTTCCTCAAGCAGACGTTTCTCATTTCTCACCACCACGTCCTCACCGCCGGGTATCTGATAGAAATTATGCACCTGTAAAATCCGGTACTGTCTCATATTTTTACTTCCCCCTCCCGTAAAATGTCCGGATAGAGCAAAATAGCGGACAGCAGAATAAAGGGATTCATAAATCCGTTCATAACAAACTGCTCTAACACTGCATACAGCGCCATGGTGGCAATCATCACCAGCTCCTTATAGTGTTTCTGCCGATAGAGCACATATAACGTGCGGCATACCAGAATAAAAAAGAAGATTGCCACTGCCCAGCCGCAGTACAGCAGCACAAACATATAGGTATTGTCAATCAGTCCGAAATAATTGGCATAAAAATATTCCTGGTTTCTCGGATAAAAGGCAAGCCCCTGATTTTTATAATAGCTGTTCATAATATAGATTCTGCCGGACACATAGTGGTTCATCCGCGCCATCACTCCGTTGGCACCGTTGTAGAACACCATCAGCAGAAAGCTTAACACCGCCCCCACCGGGACAGAATACGCCAGCACAGCTTTCCATTTTTCATTTTTCACAAACTTTTCAAAGATAATCAGCGCCCAGCAAAAGCAGAATACGATGATTCCGGTGCGGCAGAAGGTTAAATCATAGAAAATCCATGCCGTCGCCATGGTTCCTATAAACCACCACTGGTTCAGCTTTTCATAATTATAATAAAACAGCAGCAGGAGCAGAATAAAAATCGTCAGGAACG
Source organism: Roseburia sp. (assembly GCA_017626625.1). GTDB lineage: Bacteria > Bacillota > Clostridia > Lachnospirales > Lachnospiraceae > Roseburia. The sequence goes on along the minus strand of JAGAIK010000717.1, from coordinate 3,254 downwards.
CATAATTCGGCTCCCCTAACCCAAAACTGTACACCGGGATTTCCTCATATGCCACATTGGGTTTCGTCTTATCCCCCATGTCGTAAAAACCGTAAGTGGAGCCTAATACCAGCACCACCGCACAGAAAGCACGGATATACAGCGCAAGTTTTATCATCAGCCGGAAACTGCAGTTTTTCATTCCGATGATGGTCAAAAACAGCAGCAGCCAGGTATTCTGTTTTGTGATAATGGAAAGTGCCAGACCTACGCCGCCCAAAATGGCAGCCCACGCCACCTCCCGGAGATTATATTTCGTAGTCACCAGCTTCAACCCCAGAAATATCATTCCAAAGATAAAAAAGCACTGGTAAATGTCATCTCCATGGTCATAGGCAAATGCCTTCATCAGAATATTGACGGCAAAATACCCATAGTATGCAGCGATTCCTATTCTCTCCCAATTTGTCTCCTGACAGATTGTCTTTAATTTCTCCATTCACAGCCTCCCTTCAGAGTTTCTCTGTTTTTCGCGTGAGAAGAACGCCGCCTTTGCGTTCTTCCGTGTGAAGCTAGATGTTCTTCGGCGCTACACCCTTTGGTGCAGCGTCGATTTAGAACATCTCTTCACACTATCATGCGGTAAATGGCATAGATATCCTCCACCACATACACTTTCTCGTAACCATAGGCGGTCATGTCCTCCGGCACCTGATGAAAAGAGGTGTTAAATACCAGATAACGGCAGTTCCTTCTTTTTCCGATTTCCGTAATAACCTCTAAATCCGGTTCTTCCTTGGACATCTCCGCATAAACCGCCGCCTCGTCCTCCTCAATGTTGGTGATAAATCCACCCGCATTTCTTCCATAAAACAGGCTCACAGCACTGCTGTACTGCCGGATATCACAGAGCAGCTCATTGGGCACCACTATCGTTTCCTTCCAGTCCATCAGGTTCTCTTTGACGTAATCACAGATTTCGATTGCCGCCTGGGGGAGCTCATACTCATTTTCCTTTTCCCGGTAAGTCTCTGCCGTAAAAATCCGCTCTCCCGTTACTATGATGCAGGCGCACGCCAGTATCACCGCCGCCGCACGCAGTACATTCTTTTTGATTTTAAAGGTCATCTGCGTCAGGCAGTAGGCGATAATGAAGGAAACCGGCAGCATCCACAAAAGCCTCCAGTAGATTCCGGAGAGGAACCTGGTTCCCACCGCCGCATAAAACAGAGGATTAAAGAAAAACAAAAGCACCAGCACCGACGGGAAAAAGAGTTTTTTCCGAATCTCTTTCCCCAGAAAAATGCAGCAGAGCAGTGCCAGCAGATAAAGCGCCCAGTGCGCCAGACCTGCCCTGCCGCCTATGAAATTTGTAAATTCATTCCAAACGCCATAACAATATGTTATCATTCCATTTCCTCAGCCAATCAGATAGTATAAAAAATACACGCCGCAGGGAACCGCCGCCAGCCAGACTGCAAGGGTCTTTTTCGCATTTCTGTGGTAAAAGAAATCCACCACGCCATAGAGAAACAGCAGTACCGGGGCAGTCACAATCCCGATTCCCGACAACAGGCACGCCGCATTTGATGCCACATAAAGAAGCGCCACCCAGCCCCATTTCACTTGTCTTTGCATGACCTGATACATCAGGTAAAACAGCAGCGGAAGCAGGAAGCTGGCACAGACCGCCTTTCCCTGCCAGATACGCAAAAGCAGCATGGACGCCAGTGTGTGGGTAGAAGTATACCCCCACAGATGCAGCACCGATAAAAACAGCAGAAACAACAGTACCTTTTCCAACGGGGCAGCCTTCTCCTGCGCTCCCTTTAACAGTTCATTTCCTATCAGGAAATACACGCCGTAGCACAGCAGAATCAAAAAGAAGGGCAGATAAGTATGGGACAGCGCCGCCGGAGCAATCCCGGTGATTTTACTGCACATGGCAATATACATCGCCCAGGGGGAAGTAAAGTCCTTCCGCACCTCACCCTCATTCCAGTAAAGCTGGTCTGCGGTAATGGGGTCGTCCCAGTACATCGTATCATGCTCCACCGCCGACACTTCCTCCGAGATAAAACGGGCGTCATCGTCATCACTATGCTCATAGCGCGCCGGAATATACGCCTGCAGCAGCAGTAACACCGCTACCAGTACACCCAATATTCCTATCCAGAGCCGGTCCGAGCCAAAGACGCTTTTTAAAACTCCGCTTTTCTCTGCCCCCGGCACTGCGCTTTCTGCTTTTATTCCCTCCGCCAGCATACCCGCTCCGGAAAAGAGCTTCCGGTGTTTCTCAGCGGCGGTTGTTTCCTTCAAATCTTTTATCCCGTCCACCCCGGTAAAAAGGCTCTGATGCCTCACCAGCAGCAGATAAAAGATAACCAACGACAGAACCGTCAGGCAAATTTGCCACACCCGAAGCGCTTCCGTCAGAGCGCGGTGCAGCGCCACCATAGGCACTAACACCACCTGGGCAATGGAAAGCATGGTGGCAAACCCAAGTACCCAGCTATGAAGAAAACGCTGCCATCTGCCTTCTATTTTCAGCACTTCTGACCAGATAATTCCAATCCATGCCGGAAGTATGACAAACAAAACAGTCATAAAAATGATGTTTTTACAACTCATAAATCAGAACTCCATCGATATGGATGCCATTGACATCCGCTGTATTTTTCGTGCGGTATAAGGTTTCGTTTTTCACCGTTTTTCTGCCGCATACCACAAAAGTCTTGTTGCAGAGTTTCGCCACGGAATAAGCCTCCGCAGCCTTTGAGGCGTCCGTGCTGTTAATCACGATACACTCATATTTCCCGCTCATTTCCTCTATCAACTGCGCAAAGCGTTTGTTTCCTGCAATATCCAGTCCCTTTTCCGCTTCCGGATTTCTGCTGACAGAGTCCAGATAATTATTCATTTTCAGAGGCTCAATCTGCTGTGCCTCCCCGATAATATAGCTGCTGATGGAATGGGCTTCCTCCCCGTTCCCCTCATTTACCGCCAAATCAATGTAAAGCGTCTTTTTCTGCTCATTGGCATAACTCATGGCAAGCTTTAAGGCTGCATCCTTCTTCGGGCACTGTAAATTCAGGCAGTTTACCTTATTGCAGGACACTCCATCCTCTTTTAAGAAAAGTGCTGCCTTTTTGAACGCCTCTTCATTATCTGCGCCCTCTTTTAACACATCAATCACATCTGTGTCCAAACACTCACGGATTTCCTCTGCATTCTTTGGTTTTCTGTACAATAACATCCAGAACGTATAGCATACT
>JAGAIK010000716.1 GCA_017626625.1 Roseburia sp. | reverse complement strand
TTTAGACCCGGGGGACGAGGTCATTGTGTTTGCGCCGTTTTTCGGGGAGTACCGCCAGTATGCGGCAAACTTTGATGCGGAGATTGTAGCGGTAAATCCTGATTTAGAAACCTTCCAGCCGGATATGGCGGACTTTGAGACGAAGATTACGGCAAAGACCAAGGCACTGATTGTCAATACGCCAAACAATCCCACCGGAGTTATCTATAAGCCCGAAACCATGGAGCAGATTGGAGCAATTTTAGAGAAAAAGCAGAAGGAGTTCGGACATGATATTTACCTGATTTCCGATGAGCCTTACCGTGAGCTGGTATATGATGGAAACAGCGAGGATTTTCTGACGAAGTATTATAAAAATACGATTGTGGGCTATTCCTTCAGCAAGTCCTTATCCCTGCCGGGGGAGCGTATCGGCTATGTGGTAGTGCCGGACGAGGCTTCGGATTCCGAACTTTTGCTCCGGGGAATGGAAATCTCTAACCGTACCCTGGGCTTTGTCAATGCGCCCTCGATGATTCAGAAGGCGGTGGCAAGGTGCTTAGAGGAAAAGACGGATGTTAATTTTTATGATGAAAACCGGAAAATGCTCTATGAGGGGCTGACGAAGCTGGGCTTTACCTGTATCAGGCCGGAGGGAGCCTTTTATCTCTGGGTGAAGTCCCCGGTGGCGGACGAGGAAGCCTTTGTCAATGAGGGGAAAAAGCTTCATCTGCTGATGGTGAAGGGAAGCGCCTTCGGTTGTCCGGGGTTTGTGCGCTTAGCGTACTGCGTCTCCCATGAGACGATAAAAAATTCGCTGCCTGCCTTCGCAAAGCTGGCGGAAGTATACGGGTTATAGTGTAAGGAGCGCATATACAAGGAGAAAATTATGAATAACTGGGAAACATATGTAAGGAAGGTAGTGCCCTATGTGCCGGGAGAGCAGCCTAAGGAGAGCAATATCATCAAGTTAAATACCAACGAAAACCCCTATCCCCCGGCGCCGGGGGTGGTAAAGGCATTAGAGCAGTTTGATACAGACAGGCTGCGCTTGTATCCGGAGCCTGACTGTAAGGTGTTAGTGGATGCCATTGCAGAGTATTACGGCTTAGACAGCAGCCAGGTCTTTGTGGGAGTCGGATCGGATGATGTGCTTGCCATGATTTTTATGACTTTTTTTAATTCCGAAAAACCGATTTTGTTTCCGGATATTACCTATTCGTTCTATGATGTCTGGGCGGATATGCTGCGGATACCCTATGAGGTTAAGCCTCTGGATGAAAATTTCTTCATAAAAAAGGAAGATTATTACGGGGAAAACGGCGGTGTGATTTTCCCGAATCCCAATGCACCCACAGGAATTTTGATGGAGCTTTCGGAGATAGAAGAGATTGTGGAGCATAACCGGGATGTGATTGTGGTGGTGGACGAAGCGTACATTGATTTCGGCGGGAAAAGTGCACTGCCCCTCATAGAAAAATATTATAATCTGCTGGTGGTGCAGACCTTTTCAAAATCACGTTCTCTGGCGGGAATGCGTATCGGTTTTGCCATGGGAAATGAGAAATTAATCAAATACATCAATGACGTAAAATATTCCTTTAATTCCTATACCATGAACCAGACCGCTTTGGCGCTGGGAGTGGAGGCGATAAAGGATAAACAGTATTTTGAAGAGACAAGGCAGAAGGTCATAGCCACAAGGGAGTGGACGAAGGGAGAATTGAAAAAACTGGGCTTTTCCTTCGGGGATTCCATGAGCAACTTTATTTTTGCCGCCCATGAATCCGTACCTGCAAAGGAACTTTTTGAGGCGCTGAAAAAGAAACATATTTTTGTCCGTTATTTTTCAAAAGAAAGAATTTCCAATTATCTGCGTATCAGTATCGGGACACAGCAGGAAATGGAAACCTTTATTCACTGTCTGAAGGGCTGCCTGAAATAAACGCATTTCTTTGCGCTGTTTTCTCTGCGCCGAGACGGAAGAGGAAAATTCCAAGGATACCCGCAAGCAGACTGACAAGGAAACAGGCAATCAGGGAAAGAGCAGAGGTTCCCATGGTGAGGAAACCGCTTAATACCGTTCCTAACAGGTTGAATAAAAAATGCAGCAGAATAGAATTGTAAATGCTGCCGCTTTTTTCGCAGATATAGCCTAAAAGCAGTCCGAGACAGCAGGCATAGATGCCCTGTATCATGTTCATGTGGAAAGCGCCGAAGAGCACAGCCTGAAACAGGTTGGCAGCCCAGAAGGGCAGTGCTTTTTTCGCCTGGCGCAGAGTAACGCCGCGGAAAATCAGTTCTTCGGAAAACGGGGCTAACAGTACGGTGTAAATGAGCATTCCAATCCCGCTGCTGTCACTAAAGCCCGCGTTTTCCATCAGTTTTTGATAGGCCTCTAACCAGGAGGGAAAGAGCACCGAGATAAAACTAATCAGATAGGAGCACAGGTATTGCGCCGCCGGAGCTAACAGGATAAGTCCCACAATGGATACAGGGTGGAATACGGCGGAGGGTTTCGGAAGAAAATTTCCCTCATAGCGGCTGTAGTACCATAAGCCAAAGACGGCGATGCAGGAAATGGAAAAAAGTATCATGATTCCGGTATTAAAACGCTGACTGCTCCATAGAACAGACAAATCCGTAGAAATCTCCGAAAAAGAGATTTTCTTTGAGGGGCTGTACCAGAGGAACTCTGTCAGGGAGGAGACTCCCATGGCAAAGAACATGGCGGCGAACTGCAGACCAAGGGCAAGCAGCGCCGGGACAAAAGTAAAGAAAAAGGAACCGGCTTTTTTCATAGTGGTTACATCTCCAGTCGTAATTATTAGAAAAATGTATTTTCCATATGAAGTATTATAGCAATGGCGGGAGTAGAATGCAAGCATTGCGGAAGGCGGCGAAGATTCCGGGCGGCGGAATGTCGAAAAATGGTATTTACTTTAAAACTTTAATATGCTAAAATTCAAGTTAGGTGTTATCAATCAAAAAGGAGAAAGGAATATGAGCAAGAAACTTAGGACAGAGGCAGTGGACCATCTCTTTGATGCGATTTTAAGTCTGCAGAACAGAGAGGAGTGCTATACTTTTTTTGAAGATGTCTGTACGGTCAATGAATTGCTTTCTTTATCACAGCGGTT
>JAGAIK010000715.1 GCA_017626625.1 Roseburia sp. | reverse complement strand
TCCTTTGCCGGGACAATGTTGTTATTTCCATCGTCCACTAACGCCTGAAGCCCTGATTTGTCCACATTTACCTTTGCAATGGTAAAGCTCTCGTCGATTTTTTCATTGGTATCTGTACGGTACGTATTAATGGTAAGGGTTTCACCACTCACTTCTACGATGGAATAGGTGGGGATATCCTCCTGCCAGCGGTTTGCTATGTAAGTCTGCATACGTGGTACCAGGTCGTAATATTTACTTCCGGAGGAAGAACTTGCGGTCATATAAAGAATACCCTCCGGGTTAATCACTGCATCACTTTTTGTGGTGACTGCCTCCACTGCTGCTGCGTCCATGATGTCATTTAAGTAACTTAAATATTTCTGCTCCGCCTCATCTGTGGTGGTGCTGTCAATATTGCCGGGAGCGGTAAAGAGGGCAGTATCCTCATCTCCCTTCGTATCCATATCCTTGTCCAACTGCTCGTCAAATTCGTCATCGGTATAAGTTTTTGCCAGTTCGGACGGCGTGCCTCCTAAGAGCACCTTAGAGCGGGAGTAGGCATGGTCATGCCCGGTCAGCACTACGTCCACATCATTTTCCTCAAAATAAGGGGTCAGCTCGTAGCGGAGATTAGTGATTTCCGGCTCGTTAGAATGCTCCGCGGAACCGTAAATGTCCTGATGAAGCGTTACCACTCTCCATTTGCAGTCGGTGTTTGCCGCAACTGCCTGCTCGATAAAGGCTTTGTGCTCCGCCACATTGGTATCCTGGGTGTTTAACATCAGAAAGAGCACGGAGCCGTAGGTGAACCAGTAATCACCGCCAACAATGCCGTTAGAACCCAGTTCACTGTTATTTGGGATGTTAAAATGATAGGTATAGTTGGCATTATCCGCATCATGATTTCCCACCGTAGTCGCCACCGGAAGGGATTTTAAAACCTCCGGGCTTAAATATCCTGCATATTCGATTTCGCTGTTTGCAGGATTTTTATTGGGAGCTTTGCTCTTAGTGGTCTGAATCTGGTCTCCGGCAGATACCACAAAAGCTGCCTCATTTCCGGATTTATCCATGGCTGCATTCAATGTCATTTCCCAGTTAAAGGAATCGCTGCATACCGCCTCGGACTGGGCATTGTAAAATTCCTCCGTATCCGTTCCCTTTAATTCATTCGAAGATCCAATCTGCGGGTCTCCCACGAAAACAAAGCTGAAACTGTCCGCCGCCTTTGCCGTATATTCTGCCGGTTCTGTGTAAATCCCGTTTTCTGTCTCATAGCTGTAAAAATAGGTTTTTCCGGCAGTTAAGCCTGTGGCTGTCACTTTATTAGAGTAATAGGTATTGCCTTCGGCATCCGTTTCCCCTGCCACCTCTGTCTGTTCTGCGGTATAAACCTTCGCTCCCCGCATACTTCTGCCCTCGCCGATAATCAGCTTCGGCACTGTGCTTCCTGCCAGTTCCGGGGAAGCCTCTTTGACAATGCTCTCCATCTGAAGGCTTATTTCCTTCTGCGTCTCGTCAGCGGTATCTGCCGCTGTTCCCTGTTTCGAATACCATGCAAAATTCAACTGTCCCTCATCGCTGCCCGGTGTCAGGGATATCTGTGTCCAGTCGGTTTTCACGCCGCTGTTCCACTCACTTTTCCAGGTCTT
>JAGAIK010000714.1 GCA_017626625.1 Roseburia sp. | reverse complement strand
GAAAAAGACAATAAGAATCGGTGTCGGCGGTCCTGTGGGTTCCGGTAAGACCGCGTTGATAGAAAAATTATGCAAAAGATTATCAGACAGCTACAGCATCGGTGTTGTGACGAACGATATTTATACCAAGGAGGACCAGAAAATTCTGACCCGTGCCAATGCGCTTCCGGCGGAACGGATTATTGGTGTGGAGACAGGGGGCTGTCCTCATACGGCGGTGCGGGAGGATATTTCCATGAATCTGGATGCGGTGGAGGAACTGCTAGAACGCTTCCCGGATTTGGAATTAATTTTTATTGAGAGTGGCGGGGACAACCTTGCAGCCACCTTCAGCCCGGAGCTGGTGGACGGGCTGATTTTTGTCATTGATGTGGGGGAAGGGGAAAAGATACCCAGAAAAGGCGGCCCGGGAATTACCCAGTCGGAGCTTCTGGTTATCAATAAAATAGATATTGCTCCCTATGTCCACAGTGATTTGAAGGTCATGGAAGAGGACACGAAGCGTATGCGGGGAGATAAGCCCTACGTATTTACCAATCTGTTTGACGGGACAGGGCTAGAGGAAATTGTCGGTTGGATAAAAAGAGATATGCTGTTTGAAGATTTAAAAGAAAAGTATGGTGGGTGAAGAACATGGAATATAACGGAGAAATGCCCTTAGAAGCCGATAAGCGCTCCGGCGTAAACTGTGGTTTAGGGGAATATAACGGAGAGATTCGCCTGGAAATCGGCAGAAGGGATAACGGGGAAAGCTATATGGAAAAGCAGTATTACAAGCTGCCCCTGCAGGTGATGACGCCATTTTATCAGGACAGGGACGGCACCTGTTTTTTGTACCTGCTCAATCCTAGCGGCGGTGTTCTTGATTATGATAATTTTAAAATTGAAGTGAGGGTAAAGGACGGGGCAAAAGCCTGTATCAGCACCCCCTCCGCCACAAAAATATATAAAAAGCGCAGGAAGGAAGCCCCGGCGGCGCAGCAGGAAAATGTATTCTATTTAGGCAGCGGCAGCGTGTTGGAATACTGCCCGGATGAAATTATTCCCTATGCAGATTCCGCGTTTCTGCAGGAGAACCGCTTTTATCTGGAAGAGGATTCGACGCTGATTACCTGGGATATCCTCTCCGGCGGCAGGGCGCTGCGGGGGGAAGTGTTCCGGTTTGAGCAGTATACTTCCCGGACAGATATTTATGTCAACCAGGTTCCTCTGGTGATTGATAAGATGACGCTGAAACCCCAGGAGGTAAATGTGGCAAATCTGCAGTGTATGCGGGAGTATCTCTATACGGCTACGGTTTACGCCTATGGGGCTGATTGTACGGAGGAACTGGTGGAAACGCTGGTAAAAGAAGGCACCGGGTATGAGGACGGACTGTTTGGGGCGAGCCTTGTGACAGAGAAGCTGATAGCGGTTAAAATTTTAGGCAGCCATGCTTACAGGGTTTTAGAGGAAGTGCAGCGGGTCTGGGAGATACTGCGGCAGGGAATGCTGGATAAGAAGGCGGTGCGGCTGCGGAAGTTTTGAAAGGGAGGAGGTTAGGCTATAACATTTTAAAAAGATTTTCTTGGTATTTTACCGGAAGAAGTAAAGAACGTGGAAGAGCAATATTTTATGAAATCATAAGAACAAAAAAGACCACCACAGATTTCGTGTGCCGGAAATCGTGGCGGTCTTTTTTGCTCTTATGAAGCGTTAAGTACACGAAGATTATTCCTCGCTGATTGCTCCTGTAGGACAAACGCCTGCGCATGTACCACAGCTAACGCAAGAACCAGCGTCGATAACGAACTGTCCATCTCCCTGAGAAATTGCTCCTACTGGACACTCCGGCTCACATGTACCACAGCTAACGCATGAATCAGAAATTACGAATGCCATTTGTATTCCCTCCTTAAATAAAATAGAATCAAGACTCACTATCCTGCTGATAGTGTTGCTACCGCTTCGATAGCTTTTAATTATTCTAATACAAAAAGTAAGGTAATACAAGTCAAAAAAGCAAATTTCCATGTGCTAAAATCAGTACATAGCGGCAAAGCCCTGCCTGTCTGCCTTCCGTCCTTCACCCTCAGGGTTATTTAGAAAGTAGAAAAATGGTATAAGGTTTTGGAGTGGAAGGTATCACCGGGGTGCAGCACGATACTTGGGAAGTTATCGTGGTTGATGGCATCCGGGAAATACTGGGTTTCTAAGCACACGCTGGTGCCGCTCTCATAAATGATGCCGTCTTTTCCGGGCTGTTCGATGGGCTGGCAGGGTACATAAAGCTGCATACCCGGCATATCGGTAAAACAGGTCATGCGGATTCCGCTCTCCTTGGACTGTAAAACAGCGGCTTCCCTCAAGCCGGTGCCGTTAATGATGAAGTTATGGTCATAGGTTCCGAACTTGTGGTACTGTTCATAGTCGGAGTTCATGTATTTCCCGATGGTGTGCATGGTGCGGAAGTCAAAGGGCGTTCCGTCTACTGGAAGAAAAACTCCGGTGGGAGCCTGCGTGTCGTCTAATTCGGTAATCAT
>JAGAIK010000713.1 GCA_017626625.1 Roseburia sp. | reverse complement strand
TCTTAAAATATTCGCCTTCAATTAATCTGGAGACGACTGTGGTATTATCAAATTCAAACACGATATGGTTGCCTGTCAGGAAAATGTTTACTTCGTCCTCTACACTTCCTGGCAGAATTTTGCTGACCTCCTGCAAGGTTTTTCCAGGAACCACCACTTTTTTGTGTTCATAGCTGTTTTTTAATTCGATGTTGCGGATAGAGATACGGTGTCCGTCTAAGGAAACGACTTTCAGGTTGTTTTCTTCGATTTCAAACAATTCGCCTGTCATCAGTTTGTTATTATCGTTGTCAGAGATAGAGAAAATGGTCTGGCGAATCACTTCTTTTAACGTAAACTGGGACATGGTGATGGATTCGTTTCGCTCAATATAGGGAATATAGGAAAAATCTTCTCCCGATTTACCTACAATATTAAACTTTGCCTTTTCACAGGTGATGGTTGTCTTAAAAGAAGAGTCTGTTTCGATGGTGACATCGCTGTCAGGTAATTTGCGGACAATCTCAGAAAAAATCTTAGCATCCAAGGCGATGATTCCTCTTTCTGCGATTTCTCCTTCTATTTTTGTTTCAATGCCAAGTTCCATATCGTTGGCAGTCAGTTTGATTTCATTGGCAGAAGCATCAATAAGAATACATTCTAAAATAGCCATGGTTGTTCTGGTTGGAACAGCCTTCGATACAATATTAACTCCATGTAAAAGATTGGATTTGGAACAGATTAATTTCATGCTGCGTATAACTCCTTCCTGAATAAAACCTGCGGATTCGCCATTGTTATGAAATAATAAAAATAGTAATCCGACGTCGTCGTATTAGTGTGTGTTTATAAGTGAATAACCCCGCAAAGCCTTAAAGATGAAGCACTTCAGGTAAAAAATGAGGGGTATAACTCTGTGAAAAATATGAGGACGGGCTATGGAAACTGTGTGAATGGAGGAAAATGCCGAAAATTGGCTTCCACATCCTTTCAACAGGAAAAAACAACTTGTCCCACATATTTTCACGTCATCCTAACAAGTTATCCACAAAAAAATGTTGATAAAGGGGATAAGTCTGGATAACTTTAATTCGGATTAATCTTTTTCTTGATAGTTTCGATTAAATTGCGTGTATTTTCGTTGGTATCTAACTCTTTTGTGATTTTATTTACTCCGTGGATAATGGTGGAGTGGTCGCGCCCCCCTAACAGTGTACCAATGGAATCTAACGGGATGTCCGTCATATTTTTGCAGAGGTACATGGCAATCTGCCTTGGTTTGGCGATTTCGTTGCTTCTGTTTTTTGATATCATCTGGTCTAAGGAAATCTGGAAATGTTCAGAAACCACTTCAATGATAAGCTGCGGGGTGATTTCCCTGGGCTTGTCCGGAGTGATAATGTTCTGAAGCTCCTTGATGGCGATTTCCATGGTAATCTCTGTTTTCTCTAAATTAGAGTAAGCTAACAGTTTGTTTAAGGCGCCTTCTAGTTCACGGATGTTTGATTTGATGTTGGTGGCGATGTAGTTCAGTATTTCATCGCTCAGCTTCATGTCGTCCGCTTCCACTTTCCGTCTTAAAATCGCCATTCGCGTTTCATAGTCCGGTGTACCGATATCTGCCATCAGTCCCCATTCGAAACGGGAACGGATACGTTCTTCTAAAGTCTCCATTTCCTTTGGAGGTTTATCGGAGGTTAAGATAATCTGTTTTCCGGCAGAATGAAGGGCGTTAAAGGTGTGGAAAAATTCTTCCTGGGTACTTTCCTTTCCTATAATAAACTGAACGTCGTCAATCATCAGCACATCAATGGTTCGGTATTTTTCCCGGAACTTGTTCATGGCAGAGGCATTACCGCTTCGAATCGACTCGATGACTTCGTTGGTAAATTCCTCGGAAGTAACGTAAAGCACCTTCGCATTGGGATTTCCTTCTAATATGAAATGTCCGATGGAGTGCATTAAGTGGGTTTTGCCAAGCCCCGGTCCTCCGTAAATGTAAAGAGGGTTATAAGCCTCCCCCGGTGATTCTGCAACAGCAAGAGACGCCGACTGTGCAAAACGGTTATTGCTGCCGACGACAAAGGTATCGAAAGTATAGTTCGGATTTAGGTTTGATTTATTTGCCTTTTCAGAAAGGGGCTGTTTTTTTCCGGCGTTGTTTTTTGAGCGGATATTTTTTGTCTGTTCCGGAAGAATAAACTGAATTTCATATTCGATGCCGATGATTTCTGCAATGGCTACCTTAAGGGGAAGATAATATTTTTTTGAAATGTAGCTTAAGGTCATTTGCTCAGAAGGAACCAGAATATATAAGGTATTCCCGTCTATGCCGTAGACTTCAAGAGGACGAATCCAGGTATCAAAAGAAATATCACTGATATCATGCTCTGTTTTGATGGTATGGAGAATCTCGTCCCATTTTTCTAAAATTTTGTCCATTTTAACGCTCCTAATAAAGAATCCTACTTAAATTCTATCCTACACTATTTTAGCTCTTTTATCAATGAAAAAATTTATGAAAGGTAGAGGGGATAGGGCGAAGTGAAAAAAATCGTTTCTGGGGCAAATTAGAGGGTGTGAATAAGTGATTTTAAGTTATAGACCTCAAAATGTAGGAAGTTACAGCCATTATGAACAAATTATCCGTTGATTATCCATAACATATCCACAAGTTATCCACAAATTGGGGATAACTTATGTAAACACCGAAAAACCGGCATTTTTCGCCCCCTGTTTTTTCACATTTTTGTGTGTCAGGCTGTGGAAAAGAAAGTAACAAGATATAGTGTGAATGAGTTTCTTCCTTATATATATAGTGGTTATTTTTTTCCACAACCGGAAGCCTGTGGAAATGTAGATAAATAAAAGCGTTTTTTAGGCTTGACTTGATGATTTTTTCTGTTATAATTGAGAATGATGTTTTTTAACCGAAGAAGTATACGTCTAGCGACGTTTCTATCACATCATTTGATGATGGAGGAAGTGTAGAGGAGGTGGATATCACATGAAGATGACATTTCAGCCGAAAAAGAGACAGAGAGCAAAAGTTCATGGTTTCAGAAGCAGAATGAGTACAGCAGGCGGAAGAAAAGTATTGGCTGCAAGAAGATTAAAAGGAAG
>JAGAIK010000712.1 GCA_017626625.1 Roseburia sp. | reverse complement strand
TATTATGGGAAATCTGTAAATATGTTTTCGTTACCAAAATATCACTTCACGAGACAAGGCACTAGGAAAAAAGACTCTCTGTCACCAGCCAGATAACCGCCGCTGCCGCCAGCCAGCCGCCCATGGTTCTGGTGCGTTTTTCCGCCTCGGCGTTTCCCCTCAGTTCTTTTCTGGTACATGCCCCGGGAGCCGCCAACATCAACAGCCCCGTCAAAAGCAGCACCATTCGCACTAACTGCATATGCTTCCTCCTCTGGTTTTGCGTTCCTTATATCATAATGCCTGTGTTTTCCTTGCTCTTTTCTATCATGTGCATCAGTTTGCGGAAAGGAATTGCCACCACAAGACCGATAAATAAAGAAATCACAACATAAATGCCAAGAGCGCCGATATTTTTCCAGTAATCTAACTGGTAAATTCCTCCGATGGTCTCCCGCATGGCGTCCATTCCGTAGGGGAAAGGAAGATATTTGTAAACCATCTGGTAAACCTCCGGCAAAGTCTGTATCGGGAACGTTCCGCCGGCTCCCGCCACCTGGATTACCATGACCACGATGGCAAGCGCCTCTCCCACATTTCCAAAGGCTACCGTCAGAGAATAAATAAACAGCGTAAACACAAAGCTGCTTGCCGCCGCTGCCAGCCAGAACAGAAACGGATTACGGCACTGAATGTGAATATAGTATAAGTCTCCCAAAACGGTAATCAGCGTCTGCACCTGTCCCACAAGGAAAAAGGTGATATATCTGCCGAAATATGCCTGATAGGGCTTTATTTCCTCTATCCCCTCCACCGGCTCTACCTTTACATGGATAATCGCTACTAAAATCAGAGCGCCCACCCACAGAGCAAGGATGGTATAGAAAGGAGCCATCGCCGAACCGTAATTTTCAATCTCATAGATTCCCACTGTCTCTAAATTTACCGGAGAGGAAATGAAGCTGCCTAACAGTTCAGGGTCTGTCTCAATAATCTTCATAATCTCCTGATACTGTTCATCCTGCCGCAGCTCCACAAAATCCGCTATCACATCCGCCAGACCGTTCTGCAGCTCCTGTGCCATGGACAGGGACTGGGTAAGGCTGCTTTTTCCGCCCTCTAAAGTTTTCTGGTAGTCCCGGAGCACATATTCCACATCACTGAAATCGGCATTGATTCCGTTTAAAATAGCGGTGGTGGTCACCATGGAATTGTGCATGGCATTCATGGTGTCATTCAGACTTGGCTGTACCGTATAAGTATAATAATCCTTCAGGCTGTTCACCGACTGCTTGCAGGCATCTAACTGCCCCATAATCTGATTTTCCAGGGTGCCTATATCCTCAGCGGTTGCCGTTCCGTTTTCCGTCAGCCCCTCTAATTCCACCTCGATAGCATAGAGCTGCTCCCGGATGCTCTGTATCTTTATCTGGGTTTCATCATCCGCCGTGCCCTCCCAACCAGAAACTGAGCTGTCAAACATCTGCCGTAAATAAGGCATGATGGATTTTGAGCTGAGCAGTCCTTTTCCCACGGCATCCTGGTAATTTTTCAGCGTATTCATGTCATTT
>JAGAIK010000711.1 GCA_017626625.1 Roseburia sp. | reverse complement strand
GTCTGCACCAAGGGCAAATGCCCGACTGGCAGTTTTATAATCACTGGTGGTATGCCCTACGGAGATATGAACCTCAGAACTGAGGGCACGGATAAATTCTTCCGCCCCCTCCGCCTCCGGCGCAATGGTAATGAGCCGCACCAGCCCGTGAGCCGCCTTTTGCAGGCGGCGGAAAACGGCTTCACTGGGAGGCTGGATAAAGGCGGGGTTCTGCGCCCCTTTCTTTTCCATAGAGATAAATGGGCCCTCTAAGTGAACGCCGCACAGTCTGGCGGTGCGCCGGTTCTCACTGCGTTTTTTGTAAGCATAGGCATTTTCGCAGACGGAACTCAACGTATCTTCCGCTAAGGTCATGGAGGCGGGGCAGATGGAGGTAACGCCGCATTTTAATTCGTAGGCGCCGATGGCGTCTAATGCCTCCGGCGTGCCGTCGGAAAAATCATGCCCGGCGCAGCCGTGGAAATGAACGTCCACAAGCCCCGGTATCAGATAATTTCCTGCCGCATCCATAACCTGTTCCCCCACCGCAGGCTCCCTTTCTCCTGCGGCAAAATGTCCGTCCTCAATGACCACATCTTTTTTCACAAATCCCTGTTCTAACGTAAAAACAAACGCATTTTTGATAATCATTCCGCAGCTTCCCCCTTTCCGCTTCTGCTTACACCGGAGCCTTAGAAAGGGCGGCTTCATCTGCAACTACCGTCACATCGGGGTGCATCTGCAGAATGGAGGCGGGAACCTCCGGCGTCACCGGACCCCAGAATGCCCGTGCCACAATCTCTGCTTTTCCCTCCCCGTTTACTGCCACCAGGATTTTCTTCGCCTGCATGATGGTGCGGATTCCCATGGTATATGCCTGGGTCGGCACTTCCTCGATGGAGGCAAAAAACCGTGAATTTGCCTCAATGGTGCTCTTTGTCAAATCCACGCAGTGGGTTTCCTTCTCAAAGGCTGCCCCCGGCTCGTTAAAGCCGATATGTCCGTTATTTCCAAGCCCTAAAAGCTGTAAATCAATTCCCCCTAAGGAGCGGATAATCTCCTCGTGATTTGCACATGCCGCTTCGGCGTTCTCATTGGTGCCGTCCGGTACAAAGGTGGCATCCTCCCTTAGATTGACATGCCGGAACAGATTTTCACGCATGAAATAGTAATAGCTCTGCGGGTCCGTATGCTTCAATCCCCGGTACTCGTCCAGATTTACGGTGGACACCCTGGAGAAGTCCAAATCCCCCTTCTGATACCAGTCAATCAACTGCCGGTAAATGCCGATGGGCGTGGAGCCCGTTGCCAACCCCAGCACGCAGTCCGGTTTCATGATAATCTGCGCGGAAATAATATTTGCCGCTTTCCGACTCATGTCCTGATAATCCTTTGCTCTGATAATGTTCATTGTCTCATCCCCCTGTCTTGATTTTCCTCTGACAGCCGCTTTTTCGTACAGCCTGTTTCTTTATAAAAGGCTCTGTACCAGCAGCTTCTAACTAGACTGTAACAGCAAAACCCGCTTATTTCAAGGTTTCCCGGGCAACTGCGCAAGCAGGGATAAAAAAAGGCAAGGTCTGCATTTTTTACCTTCCCAGTACCCTGTTCCGGTACTCGTTGGCGGACACTCCCTCCTGTTTTTTGAACACCCTGGAAAAATGCGCCAAATCCAAAAATCCCACCTGCTCCGAGATATCCCCGATACGCAGAGCAGGGTCTTTTAACAGCTCCTTGGCATGTTCAATGCGCACATGGTTTAAAATATCGGAAAAGCTCTGCCCCGTATGACGGTTCAACAGCTTGCTTAAATGCCACTGGCTCACATAGGTCTTTTCCGCCACCTCGCTTAAGGTCAGCTTCTGGGTATAATTTTCCTCGATATAATGCAGCGCATTCTTTACGATAAAGCTGCTGGAAGCGCTCTCCCCCTGCTCCTTCTCCCCGCTCTTTTCCGGTTCTTCCCCGGTAATGCCTTTCTTTTTCAGATTTTTGCACATGGTGTCGATGGCTTCCTCCAGCTCATCCATATTAGAGGGCTTTAGCAGGAAACGGGTAACTCCCAGCCGTATGGCTTCTTTGGCGTATTCAAAATCCCGGTAGCCTGTCAGAACGCAGACCTCTAAATCAGGGAACTGGGAATTGATTGCCGCTATCATGGCAAGCCCATCCATCTCCGGCATACAGATATCCATAAAAACAATATCCGGTTTCTTCTCTTCAATGAGCTGTTTCCCCTCCAGCCCGTCGTTGGCGGTGGCTGTCACCTCGCAATTCCATTTCTCCCAGGCGATACTGCGGGAAAGCCCCTCCACAATAATCGGTTCATCGTCCACAATCATCACTTTATACATAAAAAACCCCCTATGCAGAGACGACGACACCCACCCTGAGTGCCGCCGTTCTTTTTTCTTCCATAATATCCTGTTAGTACCAATCTCCTGCTCTGCTGCAAGACTTCTATTACTTGATTCTAACCTTTCACCGCTCCGGCTGTCAATCCTTTAATGATGTTTTTCTGCAGTATGACATACACAATCATCACCGGAACCACGATGATGGTTACCGATGCCGCCATCAGTCCGAAGTCCGTTCCGTACTGGGAACTAATCTGCTCTAACAGTG
>JAGAIK010000066.1 GCA_017626625.1 Roseburia sp. | reverse complement strand
GACGCTGCTTTCCCGGGAATGGACATCGTGATGAATCCATTGTCCTTAAGCGTGTCCTGCCACATCGGACCGGGAGCGTTAGCGGTGGCGTGCTCGAAGAAGATACCGGAGTTGGAAGTGTAAAATAAACGGATGTTATGCAATATTTTTCAGGAAACTGCCAGGGCGGCAGTTTTCTTTTTTTTCCACACAAGGTAGTTGATGAGAAGGGGAATGGCGGCACCTACCCAGGCGGCAGGGTCTGCAAGGCAGACGCCTAAGTAGCCAAGTCCAGGGGAAAGCAGCAGGATTGCCCCAAATCTGCAGAGCAGTTCTACAATACCGCTGAGCATGGGGATTAGCCCCTGGTTTAACCCCTGCAAGGCATTCCGGTAGAGGAATATCATGGCGAGGGGCAGGTAAAACCAGCTTGCGGCGGTCAGATATTCCATGGCATAAGTAAAAATTTCCTCCGAAGGGTTGCTGACAAACCAGCTCACCACAAATTCACCGCCCAAAAGGCTGAAGGCAGCGGCGATGAGGGCGGTTCCTACACAGAGGAAGAAGCCCTGCCGCATTCCTTTGAAAATCCGGTCATATTTTCCGGCGCCAAGATTCTGCCCGCAGTAGGTGGCGATGGCGGTGCCGAGAGTCGGCATAGGCTGGGTGGCAATGCTGTTTACCTTAGAGGCAGCGGTAAAGGCGGCGACCACGCCAGAGCCGTACACATTGATGGCGCTCTGTAAAATCATGGTGCCGATGGCGGTAATGGAATAATTTAGCGCCATGGGAATGCCGATGGACAGCATATTTTTTACCCCGGTGGAATCTAAATAATAGTCACTGCGGGAGGTCTTTAAAATGTCAAATTTGCGGAACATGTAAAGGAAGCACAGCACCGCAGCGATTCCCTGGGCGATTATCGTGGCGTAGGCAGCCCCGGCAGTGCCTAAATTTACCGTCACAATCAAAAAGATATCTAAAATAATATTCAGCGCAGAAGAAAAAATCAAAAAGTAAAGGGGGGTTTTGCTGTCGCCGATACCTCTTAAAATACCGGAAACCACGTTGTATGCCATAGTGAGGATGATTCCTGCAAAAATTACCTTAATATAGCTGTCCGCCATGTCGAGAATATTTTCCGGCGTGTTCATCCACAGAAGAAACTGTTTTGAGGCTGCCACGGTGGGAATGGTGAGAATGACGGACACGATAACGGTAAGCAGCAGGGAAAGCGCCACATAGTGCTTTAACAGGCGGTAGTCCTTTGCGCCGAAAGCGTGGGAAACCATAACACCGAAGCCCTGGGCGATACCATTGGCAAACCCTAACACGAGGAACATCAGGCATCCGGTGGAGCCCACGGCGGCAAGAGCCTCCTCCCCTAAATATCTTCCCACGATGATGGTGTCAACCATATTATAAAACTGCTGAAACAGATTCCCAAGCAGTACGGGAATGGAAAAAAGCAGTATCATTTTCAGCGGATTTCCGGAAGTCATATCTTTTGTCATTGCGTTGCGTCTCCTTTCAAATTCTGGTAAGATGAAAATGTAAATGTTAATTGCGTAGCCTAGTATACGAAATAGTATCAGAAAAAACAATGTACTTTTTTGATAAAAATATGTACTTTTTTGAGTGCGAGGGTGGGAGGAAAAACGCCGGGGTACGGTGGGAGAAAGATATGGATATTAATTTAGAATATTATAAAATTTTCTATTATGTGGCAAATTATAAGAGTATCACTTTAGCGGCGGAAAAACTCTCCATTTCCCAGCCGGCGGTGAGCCAGGCGGTGAAGCATTTAGAGGCGGATTTGTCCTGCGCCCTGTTTGTGCGGACATCAAAGGGGGTGCGCATGACGAAAGAGGGGGAGGTGCTGTTTTCCTATGTGGGAAGAGGGTACGAGACCATACTTTCCGGGGAGAGGAAACTCCTTGAGATGCTGAATTTAGAAAAGGGGGAAATCTGCATCGGAGCCAGCGATATGACGCTACAGTTTTATCTGCTGCCCTACTTAGAGCAGTTCCATGAGAAATATCCGAAAATCCGGGTGACAGTGACCAATGCTCCCACACCGGAGACCTTAAGGCAG
Organism: Roseburia sp.; assembly: GCA_017626625.1. Taxonomy (GTDB): domain Bacteria; phylum Bacillota; class Clostridia; order Lachnospirales; family Lachnospiraceae; genus Roseburia. The sequence continues at coordinate 271 of JAGAIK010000066.1, read as the reverse complement.
TTAGCCGACGGAAAAATAGATTTCGGCATTGTCAGCACGCCGATTCAGAGCCGCAGCCATCTGAAGGTGACTCCGGTAAAGGAAATCAGCGATATTTTTGTGGCGGGGAAGAAATTCGAGCATTTAAAAGGGAAGAAATTAAGCTATCAAGCCTTAGAGGATTATCCGGTGATGTGCCTTGAGGGGACCACCTCCACCAGGCGCTATGTGGAGGAGTTTTTAGGGCAGGAGGGCGTCACCCTGCACCCGGAGTTTGAGCTTGCCACCAGCG
>JAGAIK010000065.1 GCA_017626625.1 Roseburia sp. | reverse complement strand
GTCATCGGAGCCATTGCCACCATGGGTGTCATTGTGGGGTCTGATATACCGATGTTTATCGGTGCCATGATTATGGGACCTTTAGCGGCATGGATTTTGAAAAAGTTTGACAAACTGATTGAGGGAAAAGTAAAAGCCGGATTTGAAATGTTAGTCAACAATTTTTCCCTTGGAATTATCGGAGCTATTCTGGCAGCGGTGGCAGTGGTAGTGATTGCGCCGGTTGTGACAGGATTAAACACACTGTTGGAGGCAGGCGTGAATGTTTTCGTGGAGCATCAGCTTTTGCCCCTCGCCAGCTTGTTTATTGAGCCGGCAAAGGTATTGTTCTTAAATAACGCTATCAACCATGGTATCTTATCCCCGATGGGTATTCAGCAGGTAGAGGAAGCTGGGAAATCCATTTTCTTCTTGTTAGAGGCAAATCCGGGACCGGGCTTAGGGGTACTGTTAGCATACTGTATCGCAGGAAAGGGAAGTGCAAAAAGTTCAGCGCCGGGGGCTGTGATTATTCATTTCTTCGGAGGAATCCATGAGATTTATTTCCCGTACATACTGATGAATCCGCTGTTGTTGGTTTCCACCATTGCAGGAGGCGCCAGCGGGGTATTAATCTTCACGTTGTTTGATGTAGGACTTACCGGACCGTCCTCACCGGGAAGCATTATTTCCATTCTGATGATGTGTGAACGTCATTGTTATGTGGGATTGATTTTAGGCGTGGTGGTTGCAACGGCAGTATCCTTTGCCATTTCACTTCCGATTTTAAAATTTGCAGGAAAAGATACCAGCCTTGAAGAAGCGACAGCCCAGAAAGACAGTATGAAAAATCAGGCAAAGGGCATTTCGACAGAAACGCCTTCCGCCGGAAAAGAACTGGCAAAATCAGGTATCATAAAAATCGCTTTTGCCTGTGATGCAGGAATGGGTTCAAGTGCAATGGGCGCCACGGTATTAAAAAAGAAGATTGATAAAGAAGGGTTAAAAGAGATTGAGGTAATCCATACGCCGGTTTCCTCTATTCCCGCCGATATTGATATTGTAGTTACGCATGAAGAATTAGCGGAGCGGGCGGCCCACAGCAATCCCAATGCAAGGCTGATTACCATTACCAATTTCCTTGCAGCGCCGGAATACGATTTACTGATGGAGGATTTAAAGAAAGCCCGGGGATAACGTGAGAAAAAGGTCATCCGGCATATTGGAAAGTCCAGCCGGTATATGCTATAATCAATGTAAGTTTTTCCGTTTACAGGGAGATTGCAAATGAAAAAATACTTACATCGGTTTGGAAAATTTTACAGCAGGGTGATGATGGATTTCATTGGCATATTTATCTTCATTGGTATCTTGTCTGTTCTCTTTGGAGAGAGGGGCTGGATACCCAATGAAGATATTTATGCTATTTCTTTGTTTGTTTACAGTTACGTACTGCCGATTCTGGTGGCATATGTCACGGGAAACCGGGTGCAGGAGACGAAGGAGCAGCCAGACAGTAGAAAGACGGGCGGAGTGATAGCGGTGATGGCGGAAGCGGGGCTTTTGGTGGCAGACCCTCAGGTGGGACTATTGGGGGCGATGCTGTTAGGACCCTGCTGCGGCTTTTTGTGGAAACGCATTTTAGAACCGGGACTTCGCCGCCTGAACCTTGGAATCGAAATGCTGCTTCGTAATCTTTTCGTGGCGGCAGCCGGGGGAGTCCTGGCAGGATTCTCCTGCTTTCTGTTAGCTCCTGTTGTCAGGGAGTTGGTGGAAGTGCTTTTAGGAGGAATGGAATATCTGGCGAATCATAACCTGATTTTTCTGATGAGCCCGGTCATTGAGATACTTAAGGTGTTCTTTTTAAACAACAGTCTCCATTACGGGATTTTGGTTCCCTTAGGAATGCAGCAGGTGGAGGTTTCGGGAGGATCCGTTCTCTTTTTTTTAGAAACGAATCCGGGACCGGGTTTAGGAATTTTGCTGGCATTATTTATCACCAGAAAAGAGAAGCGAAAAGAATATGCTTCCGGAATTTTTGCAGAGTTTATCGGCGGGATTCATGAAATTTATTTTCCGGAGGTTCTGGCGAATTTATGGCTTTTGTTTGCAGTGATAGCGGGAGGAACAGCCGGAAATCTCTGTTTTTCCCTGTGCGGGGCAGAGGCAGTGACGGCAATCTCGCCGGGAAGCATTCTCACGCTGCTTTTGATGTGCGAGCCGGGAGATTATCCGGGCGTACTGCTTGCAGTCACGGTTTCCGCTGCTGTTGCCTTCCTCTGCGCTCTCGGTATTCTCTGCCTGCAGCGAAGAAAACCGGGGATAAGAAAAACCGGGGAGAAAAAACCGGAGGAAAGGGTAACGGAGGAGAAAAAGCCGGAGGAAAGGGCAACCGAGGAGAAAAAGCCGGGAGAAGAAACAGAAGAGAGAAAGCCGGAAAAGCTGCCGCCGCAGGGAGAAAGGAAAAAAGAAATGATACATAAAATTGGAATCATCTGTGATGCGGGTGTCGGTTCAAGCGCCATGGGAGCGGCGCTGCTGCGGAGAAAATTAGCGGCGATGGGCATTGGCGGGGTAGAGGTGTCGGCCTATGCAGCAGACCGGATTCCG
>JAGAIK010000710.1 GCA_017626625.1 Roseburia sp. | reverse complement strand
CTCCTCTGCGGTTTCTGCTTGTTTTAGGAAAGGGCGTACTGTCTGCTTTAAAGAAAACGGACGCCATCACCAGTGAAAGTCTTTCCGTGGGGGCAGAATGCGGGGATGACGGTGTGAATTTTATTTATCTTCGGGGAGGAACGGAACGGGAAAAAGACGTGTTTGCCCAGTGTATTGTGGAGTTGTTTTCTGACGTGGCGAACCAGCGGTATTTGCTCTGTTCGAAAACAAAGGGTACGGGATTGAACCGCTATTACTGTGTGCCGGAATGCTTCGGCAGGCGGAAGGAGGACGCAGCGCTTTTTGCCCGTGCCCTCTCTCCCTGTATCGGAGCTTATGAGCTTGTATATACGAAAAATGGAGCCGGACGCAGCACGCTGCTTGCCGCACGGCTCCACTCCCTCGCCTACGGCACCAGGCATGGCGTGAAGAAAAGGAAATGTGTGAAGAACGGGTAATTTTCAGTGGATTTACTCATATCCTAAATAGCGCAGGAAGGCTTCGCAACCTGTGACGATTCCTTCGTAGGTAATGTCAAATCTTCTTGTGTACCATGGGTCGGCGATGTCTGCCGGGCGGTCTGTGAAGTCTAACAGACGGTGGATTTTATTTTCCGGGTCGGTGCCAAATTCACGCAGCATGTTGCGGATGTTGAAGCTTTCCATGGCGATGAGGTAATCGTATTCTTCATAATCGCTGCGGCGGATACGGCGGGCGGTTTTTGCCGCCACCTCTGCGGCAAGCTGACGGTGGGCGGCGGGATTTGGGGAAGGCGCTGCCTTCCCTCCGATGCCGTGGCTGGCAAGCTCTGCTTTGGCAGGCGGGTAGATGTGGTTGCCGATTTCTTCGTTGCTGGTGGCAGCGGAGGCGATGGTAAAGTCGCCGGAGATGCCGCGGCGGGCGGTTAGGTCTTTTAAGATGAATTCTGCCATGGGGGAACGGCAGATGTTGCCGTGGCAGATGAATAATACTTTTATCATAAACGAAAATCCTCCTAAAATGCCGTGTTCTGCCTCGATTTGCCGCAGTTTGCCGACTATATTTTTTGCTCTGAGATTGTTAAATTTGTCACAGAATGAGCAAAATGCGGCAAATCGAGGCAAGTTGAGGACATGAAACGTAGTCAAAACGTAGTAAGAACAGGGGTGTTTTACTACTGCGAATATTCTTTCTTTATAATATTTTTACCGGGCGCATGACTTCATCAGTTTCACCACTAATCAATTTACCCTCTATGTACCTTTCAAAAATACCCAAAGATAAAAAAGTCACTATTCCATCTTTATCTTGAAACTCCATCTCTATTGGCTTTGAAGATAAAAATAACATATGAACCGAAATCTTCTCCTCGGTTCCAATGAATTTTTTTACTTTCTCAGGTTCAGCTAATACCAAATCGTATCTTCTTCTACAATGATCATAATAACCTTCCCTCTCAAACATTTTAGTATAATCCGTAACCATTCCACTTGAATTCAGTGAATCAGAAAAATACTTTGATTCAATCAAAAATAGTTCCTTTGCATTTTCATCAAAATATACAATGTCAAAGTCTCCATAATTAATTTCTCTTTTTCCAAAAATCCTATGATACTTTACATCTTTATAATCAATTTTGGCCGAATAATGTTTATTTAATATTTCTCTTACTCTATCTATTAGAATATCTGATAGTTCTTTATTTCTTTTTTCCATTGCCACGGTCAAACTATCTGGATTTTTAGGATTGGTATAGCACATGCCACCATTACTAAAGTAAGACACCCATAGCTGCTTCGCTTGTTCCAATGCTCCATATGCAATAAGAACGTTTCCATCATCCAAACCAATAAACGGCCTAATTTCATGCCTGTATTTGTTAGCGCCAACAATCCATATTATTTCTTCATTTTTTCTCAAATGCTGCTTTATTTTATCTCTCGTCAAGACAAAATTCTCATAAAATACTTCGCCATCTTCTATCTTTGGATT
>JAGAIK010000709.1 GCA_017626625.1 Roseburia sp. | reverse complement strand
TTCCGCATTATTATGGGCGGTATGTTCTTTAATGTGGTGCTGATGGCGGTCAATGCAGCGCAACGCGGGGCAGGGAATACCAGAATTACCATGACCACCAACCTGACTTCTAGTATTGTGAATATCGCTGCAAACTACCTTCTGATTGGCGGTCACTTGGGATTCCCGGCGCTGGGGATTCAGGGGGCGGCGATTGCGACGGTGCTTGGAACAGTGGTGGGCTGTATGATGAGTATCGCCTCTATTTTTAAGAAGGACGGTTTTATCAGTATTCCCTATATTATGGAGCGGAAGCTAAAGCCCTTAGGCGAAGCGCTGAAAAATCTGTTTAAGGTGGGCTACAGTGTCTTTTTTGAGCAGATTTTAATGCGTGTGGGCTTTATGATGACGGCGGTGATGGCAGCCCACCAGGGAACCAACGCCATGGCGGCGCACCAGGTGGGAATGAACATTATGTCCCTGTCCTTTTCCTTTGGGGACGGGCTGCAGGCTGCTGCGGTGGCGCTGATTGGATTCAGTCTTGGAAAAGGGGATCAGGAGATGGCGAAAGCATACGGAAAGACCTGCCGGAGACTTGGGGCAGGAATCGCAGTGGTTTTGACGTTAATCTACTTTTTCGGGGCAAGAGGGCTTTACCGTCTGTTCTTTGAGGAAGAGGAGATTATAGAAATCGGCGTCAGCATTATGCACGTCATTATTCTGGTTGTGATTTTCCAGATTTCCCAGGTGATTTACATGGGCTGTTTAAGAGGGGCGGGAGATACCCTTTACACTGCGGTTGCCTCTACCATCAGTGTGACGGTAATCCGTACCTTAGGCTCCTATGTCTGCGGCTATGTGTTAGGTTGGGGGATTGTGGGAATATGGATGGGAGTTTTGTTTGACCAGGTATCCCGCTATCTCTTTGCGTCCACCCGTTTTAAAGCGGGAAAGTGGACGCAAATCAAAATATAGCGGAAGATATAGTTCCGGCACATTAACGGACAATGCTGTCGATTTTTTGCAGTTCTTCCTTCGAGAAGGAAGTATGTCCGATGATTTTAATGTTATCTAAGATTTGTTCCGGTTTAGAAGCGCCGATTAAGACGCTGGTGACGGCGTTATCTTTTAATACCCAGCTTAACGCCATCTCGGCTAAGGTTTGTCCCCGCTCTGCGGCAAGGTTGTTTAATGCCCTAATCTGGGAGAGCTTTTCCGGGGTCAGGGCGTTTTCCTTTAAGTAGCGGCCGTCCTTTGCAATCCGGCTGTCGGCGGGAATGCCGTCAATATAGCGATTTGTCAACATGCCCTGTGCTAGAGGGGAAAAGGCGATAATGCCTTTCTTTAGCGCAAGGGCTGTTTCTTTTAAACCGTTCTGCTCTATGGTGCGGTCGAAAATGGAGTAGCGGTTCTGGTTGATGATAAAGGGGCACTTTAACTCCTTTAAGATTGCTGCCGCCTGGATGAGGGTGGCGCCGTCATAATTGGAAAGCCCCACATAAAGAGCCTTGCCGCTTGCCACGATGGAGGCTAAGGCGCCCATGGTTTCTTCTAAAGGCGTCTCCGGGTCCATGCGGTGATGATAAAAGATATCCACATAATCAAGTCCTAAGCGTTTTAAACTCTGGTCTAAGCTTGCCGTTAAGTACTTGCGGCTGCCTCAGTTGCCGTAGGGACCCTCCCACATATCATAGCCTGCCTTGGTGCTGATAATCAGTTCATCCCGGTAAGGCATCAGTTCTTCCTTTAAAATTTTCCCGAAGTTTTTCTCGGCGCTGCCGTAAGGCGGTCCATAGTTGTTTGCCAGGTCAAAATGGGTGATACCGCAGTCGAAAGCGGTGCGGCACATTGCCTTCATGTTTTCATAATCGTTGGTGTCACCAAAATTGTGCCATAAACCCAAGGATACCAGCGGAAGCTTTAAGCCGCTGCTGCCGCAGCGGGGGTATTCCATGGTGTCATAACGGGTATTGCTTGCTGTGTAAGACATATTTCTTCTCCTTTTTGTATTTTTTCTGTGGTTTCTGCATCTACCTTAACATGAAACAGAGGAGAATAACAGTATCAAATTCTTAAAAAAGGTGAAATAATTTTACCTCCTTCAAAAAGACATAGAAAAAGGATTTTTGGCGAAAAGTTTTTGGAAAGCCGTCCCTGCTTTGACAAAGATTTTTTCCAGGTAAATTTATAATCGAGAGCACTTGTCCTGG
>JAGAIK010000708.1 GCA_017626625.1 Roseburia sp. | reverse complement strand
GTGAGGTTGGCGGCGCCGTAGGCAAGTTTTAAATCCGTATTAGTCTGCATTCCTAAATTTAAAATTTTCTTATCGGAAAGCTCTGACAGGGTGGCTTCGCATTCTTTTATGGCATCATTTTCGAAGCTGCCTATTGGAAATTTCTCCAAAGGTATGGTAAGATAGGGAAGTCCGCTGATGTCCTGCCGGTGGGTGAGATTTGCCTGCTGCTCCTTTTCCCAGAAGGTATCCCGGACCTGTTCCTGGTGCCTGGTGTGCTTTTTGCGGAGATAGGAGAGAATGGAGCAAATAATAATAAAGATACCTAAAAATTTCATGGATAATATCCTTTCTATTGACAAATTTACAAAAATGAGGTGAAGCAAATGTACAATTTTGGAAAAAAGAAAAATAAAAAAGTATTGGCAGCAGTTGTTATTGTCATTATTGCCACAATGCTGCTGACAACTGTTCTTGCGGCATTCATGTAAAATATACTAAAATTTGGGAACATAGTCAAATATATTCGTGGTAATGCACCTTGAAAAAGAGAATAATTAAGGATAAAATGGACAAAAAGATTTGTTCACGATTCAAAGATAAGAGGGAAAATATGAAAAAATCAGGCAAAATAGGAGTTCTTTTAGGCGTGATGCTTGCGGCGGGGATTATTTTTGCAATACCGGCAGGAACCCGCATTGCGCAGGCTGCACAGGAAGAGACAATCGCAGAGGGCGTTTATATCGGCAGCATAGATGTAGGCGGAATGACAGAAGAAGAAGCGAAGGCTGCGGTGGAAGCTTATGTGGAGAATGCCGGGGATGCAGTGTTTACGCTGTCGGCAGGAGAGAGGAGCATTGAGGTAAAGGCGGAAGAGTTAGGAACTTCCTTTACGGATATGAGTGTGATTCAGAAAGCCATGGACGTCTGCAAGAGCGGCAATCTGATTAAACGTTATAAAGATAAGAAGGACTTAGAAAACGGCAATCTTGTCATCGGCATGGCGTTAGATGTAGATACGGATACAGTGACTGCCCTGTTAGAGGAAAAAGCGGGAGAGCTGAACCAGGAGGCAGTGGACAGCACGCTGGTTCGTGAGAACGGCGCATTCCGGATTGTAGAGGGCTCTCAGGGCATTGAGGTGAATGTGGAGAAGTCCGTGGCAGATATTGAAACCTATATCAACAGCGGCTGGGACGGAGAAAATGGCACCATTGAGCTGACAGCGGAAGTTGTGGAACCCAGGGGAACGAAGGAAGAGTTGTCAAAGATTCAGGATTTATTGGGCAGCTACAATACCAATTACAGCAGCTCCACCCAGAACCGCTGTGACAATATTTCCAATGCCACCAGCAAAATCAATGGTACGGTGCTTTATCCGGGAGAGGAATTTTCCGTTTATGAAGCAATCGGACCTCTGGATGCGTCAAACGGTTATGAACTGGCGGGAGCCTATGAAAACGGACAGACCGTACAGTCCTACGGCGGCGGCGTCTGCCAGGTTTCCACTACCTTATATAATGCGGTGATTTTGGCGGAGTTAGAGGTTACAGAGCGTTCGAATCATTCCATGATTGTAACCTATGTAAAGCCCTCTATGGATGCGGCGATTGCAGGAGATTATAAGGATTTAAAATTTGTAAATAACCAGGACACCCCGATTTTTATTGAGGGTTATACCCAGGGAAAAAATGTTTACTTTAACATTTTCGGAGAGGAAACCAGACCTGCTAACCGGAAGATTTCCTTTGAGAGCGAAGTTGTCTCCCAGACAGACCCGGGAGTACAGTTTGTGGGAACTGCAGATGCGGTAGGCTACATCGGTGTTTCCCAGGATAAGCATACCGGATATGTGGCACAGTTGTGGAAAGTGGTGACTGTGGACGGTGTGGAAGAGAGCCGTGAGGTGTTTAATAAGAGTACCTACAAAGCGTCGCCTAAGATTGTCAAGGTAGGAACGGCATCCGCAGACCCGAATGTATCGGCAGCCATCGGGGCAGCCATTGCTACCGGAGATGAAGCTACCATCTATGGGGCAGTGGCGCAGTATACTGCTGCGGCAAGCACGGTACAGCAGCCGGAGGAAGCAGCGCCGTCAGCGGAAGAGCAGGCGATTATCGGGGACGGTCAGGTAGATACCGGACAGCAGTAAAACAGATAAATAAAGATGAAATGACGCATTTCCGAAAAGGGAGAAAAAGGCTGCCTCGCATGAGACAGCCTTGCGTTGTAAGAACCGTATGGAGAAGTGGGAATGAAGATTGGAAAAGTCCCGGAGAACGTGTTAAAACGCTCCGTATTAAAACAAATACATACCAAAAGACCGGAAGTCGTTTTAGGGGCTTCTGTGGGGGAGGACTGCGCAGCGGTAAAATTAGCGGCGGATGAAACTCTTGTCCTGTCCACAGACCCCATCACCGGAACGGCACAGGATATCGGACAGCTTGCCATCCAGATTACCTTAAATGACTTAGCAAGCTCCGGTGCAGAGCCCATTGGCGTGCTGCTCACTATTCTACTGCCGCCGAAGGTGCGGGAGATTGCCTTAAAGCGCATTATGAGCCAGGTGGAGGAAGCCTGTGCCAGGGCAGGGGTTCAGATTATGGGAGGCCACACCGAGGTGACTGCCGTGGTAAACCAGCCCGTGGTGACGGTCTGCGGCGTGGGAAAGGTGAAGGACGGAAAGATTGTCTCCACCGCAGGGGCAAGACCGGGCATGGATATTTTAGTCACGAAATGGATTGGCATTGAGGGAACCTCCATTCTGGCAAAGGAAAAGGAGGAGGAGCTTTTGACCAGATTTTCCGCACCCTTTGTGGAAAAGGCAAAAAATCTTGACGTGTACCTCTCCGTGCTTTCGGAGGCCGCAGTCGCCGTTCGGTCTGGCGTTAGTGCTATGCACGATGTGACAGAGGGCGGAATATTTGGTGCACTCTGGGAAATGGCAGAAGCATCTGGCGTCGGACTTGAAATCGACCTGAAAAAAATTCCAATTCGTCAGGAAACGGTGGAAGTCTGTGAATTTTTTGGTATTAATCCCTATAAGCTGGTGTCCAGCGGCTCTATGTTGATGGCGGCGGCGGACGGAAATACTTTAGTGCGTGAATTAGAAAAAGCAGGAATCCCTGCAGTCATTATCGGAAAGGCAACGGAGGGGAATGACAGAGTCCTTCTGAATGAGGAGGAAAGAAGATTCCTAGAGCCGCCGAAAACCGACGAATTGTATGAGGTAATGGAGGAGTAAATTTTATGCGAGAGAAAATATTAACATTTATAGAGAAAAACAGCAGGATAGATTTAAAGGAGCTTGCGATTGTTCTTGGCGTGGACGAAGCTACGGTAATGAACGAGTTGGAGAAAATGGAAGAAGAACACATTATCTGCGGCTACCATACTTTAATCGACTGGGATAAAGTAGGCATCGAGAAGGTGACGGCATTGATTGAGGTTCGTGTGACGCCGCAGCGGGGCATGGGCTTTGACAAGGTGGCAGAGCGTATTTATAACTATCCGGAGGTAAATTCCGTTTACCTGATTTCCGGAGGCTTTGATTTTATGGTTACCATTGAGGGAAAAACCCTGCGGGAGGTGTCACAGTTTGTCTCTGATAAGTTGTCCCCTTTGGATTCTATCTTAAGCACAAAGACCAACTTTATTTTGAAAAAATATAAAGACCACGGAACCGTAATTGCAGAACAGCCAAAAGATGAAAGGATACAGATGATACCATGAGAGACCCATTAAACAAGACCATCGTCAACATCCAGCCATCGGGTATCCGTAAATTTTTTGATATTGTGGGCGAAATGGAGGGCGCTATCTCTTTAGGAGTGGGCGAGCCGGATTTTGATACGCCGTGGCATATTCGTGACGAAGGTATTTATTCATTAGAAAAGGGAAGAACCCATTATAC
>JAGAIK010000707.1 GCA_017626625.1 Roseburia sp. | reverse complement strand
TATGACAAATATTTTACACCCTCTGGTATATATTATTTCTTTCAATTTATTACTCAGATATGCCATCACACATCTCTCTTTAAAATATTTCCCAGCAATTTGTGCATACCGTTCCATACTTGGCGTATATATTTCCAGGTTATAATATACACATACAGTCTTTCTCATTTTCCACATAAGCCTGTATAGTATTTTTGTATCTTCATATGTAAACGCAATAATACATTCCGGTGCAATATTTATTATTTTATTACGAATCTCCTGCATTGACAAATTAGATGTATTTGTAAAATGTTGTATTTCACTCTTAATCGTTTTATCCTTTATGGAGCCTGGATAAAGTACATAAATCTCATAATTTTTCTTTCTTAATTCATGTATCAACTGGTAACGTGCTGGTGATACCTCAATTGGGCACCCTTGTTGTTGACATAATAGCAATATTTTTTTCAAACCGCTTCCCTCTCTTTTTCATTTTTTCTATACTGCTCTCGCAACAAAATAGCTTGTCCATGAATCAAAACTCGTCTCCCCTAAACTCTGGCAGTCTAAATTATCTATCAGTTCGAATCCTGTCTGCTCTAATAACAGTTCTATTTCCGGTCTGAAAAAATATCTCATATGATGAACTTCATTGATGGTTTTTACCACGTCGGTTTCCTTGTTCATCACCAGTATCTCATAACAGACATCCACCACATTTTTCTGTTCGTGCATCACAGGGCGGGCAATACGGATAATTTTGTTCTGCTCATCCTCCATTTCCTTTACACGCACCGACGGTTTATCACTTAGCACCCCGGGACCGTACCACACATCAAATAAAAATATCCCGCCTGGCGCCACCGATTTTCTGGCTGCTTCAAAGGCTGCCCGGATATCCTCATTGCTATTCTGGTAACTCATCACATGAAACAGAGAAATCACCGCATCATACGTTACTGACGGCTGAAATACCCGGATATCCTCCACCGAAAAATCAATTTCTGCCTGGGCTTTGGAAAGGTTTTCCTTTGCAATTTCAATCATCACAGGGCTCATGTCAATTCCGGTGCAATGATATCCCAACTGTGAAAGTTCAATATCATGCCTGCCTGTTCCACAGCCAAAATTTATGATGTTCTTAATATCCTTTCCATATTTCTTTAACAAGCCGGAAACCTGTTCTGCCTCTCCTTTATAATCCTTATCCCTGTAGCATATATTATAATAATAAGCATAGTCTTTAAATACTTCCATCGCTTCTCCTCACCTGTTTCATTATTTTTTTCAGCTTATCTGCAACGATATCCATCTGCTCCTTCCGAAGCGCCATGCCGCTGGGAATGTAAAACCCTTTTCTTGCCAGATATTCCGCATTCTGATAACTTTCATCCTGAAACAATCCTGCCTTCTGATACACCGGCTGTTCGTGCATACACCAGAAAAAGGTTCTTGCTCCAATCCCTTCCTCCGCAAGCAGCTTTACCATTTCACGATTGGTAAGTTTTATCTGCTCTCCTAATACAACGCCATATACCCAGTAAATATTTTCTGCGTAATCCGTTTTTTCTACCGGAAGTATTAACCCCTCCACATCTTTTAGCTGTTCTGTATAGTAGCGTCCCATCTCCCGTTTTATTGCCACAAATTCATCCAGGCGTTCAAGCTGGGCAAGACCTACCGCCGCCTGGAGATTTGTAAACCTGTAATTGTCACTGATTTCATCATGCACATACCGGACATCGGACCGAAAGCAGAGATTCCGCAGGGAACGGCACTTTTCTGCCAGTTCTTCACTGTCTGTCACAACCATTCCGCCCTCTCCTGCGGTGACATGCTTATTCGGGTAAAAACTAAAGGTGCTGATATCCCCAAAACTCCCGCAAGGCTTTCCTTTATAGGTCTGTCCGTGCATCTCCGCTGCATCCTCTATCACCTTAAGCTTATACTTTTCTGCCAACTGCAAAATGTCATCCATCTCTGCCGGAAGCCCGTACAAATGAACTGCCAGAATGGCTTTCGTCTTTGGCGTAATCTTTTTCTCAATCTCTTCTGTCCGCATATTAAAGGTTTTAGGGTCACTGTCCACCAACACCGGAACTGCCCCTAGCTTCGTCACAGCCATGGCACAGGAGATAATCGTAAAAGTAGGCATGATTACCTCATCCCCCTCCTTAATTCCCAATGCCATAGCGGCAACCTCTAACGCCGCTGTTCCGTTTGAAACGGCAACGCCGTATTTTCTTCCTGCCGCAGCGCTCATCTTCTGTTCAAATTCTTTCACAAAAGGACCTTCCGACGAAATCCATCCTGTGTCAATGCACTCACACAAATATTTCTTTTCATTTCCATTCAATAACGGCTCATTCACTGGTATAAAACTCATAGGCTAATCCTTTCTCTCCGGGTCAATTCTGATTTGCTCTTCTTTAACGCCCTCGAATCTTGTTTTGTCTTCCGGTCCTACATAAGGTCCCTGCTTTATCTCTACCATGGCAAGGTCCTCTAACACCTCAAATCCATGTCCGCCGGAACACAGTAATATAATATCTCCTTTTTCTAACACGGTAGATTGTAAATAATTGCAGTTCTCATCGTAAAAATCGGTGCGGAGCTTTCCCTTTTTTATCACCAGAACTTCCTGTGTATACTTTATCGTGCGGTGCACCTCGTTATGGAAATGCGGTACAATTTCATGTCCCTTAGGGTGCTGCATATAGGCTAACTGCTGCGAAAACTCATTGGGTGTCACAAACTCTATTCCGTCCTTTTCAAAGGAATCCCGAATGATAATCGCTATCAGTTCACCCTTATTCAGTATTTTTTCAATCATGCTTTTATCCCCCTTGCAGATAATCCTTACAATAAGTCCATTACTTCCATTTCTGTTGTTTCTTTCACGAATCTTTTCACTCTGAAATCAGTTTCTTTCACTTTATCCCGCTCTTCCTTCTGTCCTATCTGCAAAATATTTTTTCTAACTTCCCCACTCTGCAGATTGAAAATAAAATTTTCCCGGATAACTTCGCCCTCATAGTTATCCATTTCTACATAGATACTATCCTCAGACCATTTCTTTGCATACCAGCAAGCCACATTCTCTAATCCGTCCCTTACCATCTCAATCTGTTTTGACTGCACATCAACTCTGATTATCATGTTGGCACAAAGAGGAAACATATAAATATATCCTTCCATATACAAACTACATGCAAAATAATCTTCAAACAGTTTATGAGGCTTAATGTCAAATCCATTCGGCATCCCGCACAGCATTTCTGTCTCTTTTCCCCCGTCCCAGCGCACGATGGCTCTCCGGTCTCCGGCTAAGTAAAATGCCCTTCCATCATAGGCGATTGTGGCATATGTCATACCGCAGTCTGATATCTTATGTTTCAAAAGCTTACCATTCGCCAGGTCAAACTCCACCACGCAATCCGGCTCCTCTCCCGGCAGATAGAGCGATGTATTTACAAAACAAAAATCTTTATAATACCGAATACGTGCCCTTTCTAAGATTTCCTCCGGCAAACCATAGGTTTCCTGCAATGTCAAAAGTTCCATCTTTTCCATATCAAACACAAAAGATTTTGCAAGAGAGCTCTCATTTATTAAATAAAATTTTTTATTGTATTCCATGCTCCTGTTAATTCTGGCTTCTCTCAATCTGTCATCATGCAGGTAGGATAACTGCTTTTGTTCTGCATCATATACTGCAATATTATCTGCCAGATATGGGTAAAAAAACACCAGACCTTCACTCTCGTCTCCAACTAAATATAAAAATTCTTCCCGCTCTGTCTGAAACTTCTGCAAAAACTCCACTTCACCCACAGCACTGTCATAGCAAAACAACGCATTCCTGTACTTACTGGCAAAATACTTCTTTCCACTCTGTCCGACGATATCATATACACCAATTAAGTGCTTTGCAGATACACGACAGACATCCACGTTCTGAATAATCACTTTCTTTTTGTTTTCCTCAAACAATCGCTGCACAGAGCTTTCGTCTCCGTAATAAACATCACTAATCGCCACTGCCCTGTTTAAATCCGCTGTATCATCATAAATTCCCCATCCATCTTCCCGATACTGCGCTTCTATCCTGTCATACCATTCTAAAAGCCGGGGTTTCTGGGCTAATATGGTAGATTTTATCAACGGATGCGGTCTCCAGAGAAATGCAATGTCCTCCCTCTGCTCTTTAAATATCTCAAATACTTCTTCTATTTTTTCAAGCAGCCTTTCTCCATAATGAACTAAAGCATTCACTCCCGTATTATAAAAAACGACGTTCTTCCACGTTCCGTCACTCTTTTGTATTATGTTAAGCCAGTCTGCCGGAAACTCCACTTCTTCTTTCCTGGTATCCTGCGCTTTTATTAACTTGGGCGAACCGTTTCCGCAGATTTTATTTTCCCAATATTTCCTTGCCGCTTCGTTCCCCTGCTGCTGAAATGCCGTCATTAATTCATTGATATAAATCTGGCGCATGT
>JAGAIK010000706.1 GCA_017626625.1 Roseburia sp. | reverse complement strand
GCTGGCGGAAACAGAAACCGCTAATATCAGCAGGGTCACAAGCACAGCGCCCACTGCCAGTTTTGCCAGATTCATCTGCCCCGCTAAGGCGGATAAGTCAATCCCTGCCTCCTCGGAAGCATTTGTCACAAGAAAGAAAATTCCAAAAACCGCAAAAAACAGCACAAAGGTTGCCAGTTTCCCTTTTTCTGCACCGAATTTCAACTCGATGGGTATCATAACGGCTAACATCAAAAGCAGCACAAGAAAATACGTCAGCATGGGAACTCCCCACTCCCTTATGTCCAGTTCTCCTCTGCCATAGCCAAGAACCATTACCACTGCGAAGCTTGCAATCCATGCCGCCCCTCCGGCAATAATGCCAAAAAGGTACTTCTCCACCGCATACTGTTTTCTTTGGAACGGCAGCGTAAAAAGAAAGATGTTTCCCTTGTTAAATTCGTCATAATGTATGGTAGTGACAGCAAAAATTCCGCATAGCATTGTCACATATCCCACGATAAATTCCTCATTCTGCCCTGTGAGAAAAAACAACACCGCTATGGCAAACACAATGATAAAAAACCGCTTCTGCCCTGCCATAAGATAAAAATCTTTCAACAACAATCCTCTCATACCCGTTCCCCTTTCACCATCATGGTAATGACTTCGTCAATGTTTCCCTTTTCTACTACCATCTCCGGGTAATTTTCCCGGAAAAACTGCCGTTTATCCGTCAGCACACTATAGCCGTAAGGCTCTCTTTTCCGCCGCAGCAGATATTCCTTTTCCAAGGAAGGATACGCCTTTTCCTCCACTTTCAGAATGCCGTAATCACTCAGGAGCACATCTGTTTCCTCATGAAGTATGATGTTTCCCTGGTGTATCATGTACAAATCATCACAGATTTTCTCTAAATCCGTGGAAATATGGGAGCTGATGATGATGGCGCAATCCGGATGCCGCTCCATGTACTGTTGAAGCGCCTCTAAAATTTCATCCCTTGCCACCACATCAAGCCCGGCGGTGGGTTCGTCTAATATCAGAAGCTTTACCTCATGGGACATGGCGGCGGCAAGCTTTAGCTTTGCCCTCATGCCTGTGGAAAATTCGCTGATTTTCCTGTCAAGCGGAAACCCCATACGGCGGCACATCTCCAAAAACGCCTCTTCCTCATAGGTGTGGTAAAATTGTTTCAGTATGGCTGCCACATCCCTGATTCTTAAATACTCACTAAACCCGGAATCCGGCAGTACCACACCAATCTGCTCCTTATCCTCCACCGTCAGCTCTTCCGGGCGTTTTTCCATAACCTGTATACTGCCGCCGTCGGCGGAAATCAGGTTCAAAATCATTTTAAAGGTGGTGCTCTTTCCCGCTCCGTTTTCTCCAATCAGCCCGGTAATCTGTCCCGGCGCCACCTTTAGTGAACATTTTAAATGAAAATTTCCATAACTCTTTTCTGCATTTTCCAATTTTAACATCAGAATTCCTCCATAACGATTGCAAATATTTCCCGCAGTTCCTCCTCAGAAAGTCCATAGGTTCTGCCTTTTTTCACTGCCGCGGCAAAGGCATCCTCCACTTCCTTTTTCCATTCCTCCTCTAAGAGAGTCTGGTTTTTCTCTGCGATAAAGCTTCCTTTCCCATGGACAGTCACCACCAGACCTTCCTGCTCTAAGCAGTCATAGGCTTTTTTTACTGTCAGGGCGCTGATTTTCAATTCTCCGGCAAGCGACCGGACCGAGGGCAGCGGCTCCCCGCTTTGTAACGTTCCATGCAGCACCTGGGCTTTTATCTGTTCTACAATCTGCTCGTAGATGGGCTGCATGGAGGAATGATTAATCATGATTTTCATTTGTTTCTCTCCTTGTGTTAAACAGTATATAACAGTATACAACTGTTGTCAACTGTTATATACTGTTTATTTTAATTTTTTTCAGGAGCGCAAAAAAAGAGGGCTGCTCTCGCTTCCCTCTTCTCTGTCAGGCTTGTTTTTCCGCCTCTTTCAATGCCATTTTATTTTCATACATCACCGAATCCGCCCTGCGGAATACGGTCTGGAAACTCTTATCCTCCCCGGAATCATACGCCGCAATTCCGATGGCAATCTGTACCTTCTGTTCATACTTGGTGTTATTGCGGTTAAACCTGGTTATTTCATCGTTAAAGATGGACAGATATTCCGCCTTTTTCTTCACATCATCATTTTTCAGAATCGTCACGAACTCGTCACCGCCGATACGGTAAATGGTGCTCTCCTTAAAAGTCCGCTGAATGATGGATGCCGAATCGCGAATCAGCATATCGCCAAACTCATGTCCGAAATTATCATTAATCTTTTTCAGGTTATTGATATCCATGACCACCACCGCAAACTCCGCTGTCCCTTTTTCCATCTGCTTTTCCATGGAAATCACGGCTTCCTTATACGCCATTTTGTTCATTGCGCCGGTCATGGCATCCGTATACGCAAGTTTATTGATATAATCAATGTGCTGCTTTAAGCTTCTTACCGTCTGTTCAAAGCTCTTGGCTAATACCCCGACCTCATCCCGGGTGCTGCATTCTATGGAGACGCTCAAATCCCCTCCTGCCACTTTCTCCGCCGCTCTGGTCAGTTCTTTTAAGGGGGCGGTAATCTTACTGGTCACCTGCCCGGTCAGCAATACGGAAATCACAATGATAAGCACCAGAACCACCAGTGACTGCACCGTCATCCTGTTCTGCGCCGCATAGATTTCCTTCTCCGGAGCTGTCACAATCAGCAGCATCCCATTTCTCAGGGTACAGAAGGTCAGCTTCTTCTGCTTATCTTCCCAACGGTAGTCGTAAAGGCTGACGCCCTCTTCGCCCTCCGATAAGAGCCGCATAATCTGCCGCAGGCTGCCGTAAACATCTTCCTCCTTCAGTCCATCCGGATAATCCCTGTGATAATAAATATTTTTTTCCTTATCAGCTAAAAACGCATAGCCGGTATCATATATCTGCACGGAATCCACATAATCCTTTAACACCTGCATCTCCACATCCATGCCAATCACACCCACCACGCTGCCATCCTTGTGCAGCGGCACCACATAAGAGATGACATTTTTTCCGTCCGCTATGCTCTCATGGGGTACGGTCCAGACGGGCAAATCCTCCTGTACCACCTTCTGATACCACTCGTTCTGTCCTTCCTCCGCCTCTATCTCTTCTGCGACACGGATTGCCCTGCTCTCTTCCAGCTCCTCCTGCCCGTCTCCGCGCACCAGACAAAAACCGTCCATGGATGCAGAAAAGTCCGGTTTCAGACAGACATAAACGGCTGTCGTCCCGCTGGTATTTTCCGCCACATTAAACGCCAGCTCCTTCGTTTTTTTCATGGATAGTAAAAAATATATCTTCTCTTCATTTATATCTCCAATGGCAGATAGCTGTTCCTCCGCATAACGGGATACCGTGTTCACCGCCTGTTCTACGGAAAGCAGCATCATATCCATCTCCTTTGCCTGTTCCCCACACAGCAAATTCATAATCTGCACGGAATCCTCTTCCACCAATGCGCCTGCCGTATAACTTCCCACTCCTGCAAATGCAGCCGCCGACAAAAGAACGCATATCAGCATCAGT
>JAGAIK010000705.1 GCA_017626625.1 Roseburia sp. | reverse complement strand
TAAATTTTCTTATTCAGAGTGATGGAGATACAAAGGATCTGTGAAGTCACGGCAACCCCCTAGGGAAGGTGCCAGCCTGAGCGAGCAAAAAGAAAAGTTCGAACAATAAGAGGATTTGATTCTGGTTAGAACTGTCATTTCCACTTGTTTTCGCAAGTGGATTTTTTTATGTGCAGACCTGTGCCGCGGTAATATGCCGCACAAGCGGCGCAGGGAATGCACGGCGAGCAGAGGAAATGCTGCCCTGTTCGATTTTTAGCAATAAGGGGAAAAGCCAATTTACAAATGCAAAGGAGTATAAAATGGAAAAAAGATTATTTACCTCAGAATCCGTAACAGAAGGCCATCCGGACAAAGTCTGCGACGCTATTTCCGACGCAATCTTAGACGCCTGCATGGAGGCAGACCCCATGAGCCGTGTAGCCTGTGAGACGGCAAGCTGTACCGGATTTATCTTAGTGACCGGGGAGATTACCACAAAGGCGCAGTTAGACGTTCCGGCAATCGTCCGCAAGACGGTAAACGAAATCGGCTATAATGACGCAAAAACAGGATTTGACGGAAATACCTGCGCGGTTATGGTAGCGTTAGACAAACAGTCCCCGGATATCGCCATGGGTGTTGACAAGGCATTAGAGGCAAAAGAGGGAGCCTTGACGGATGACCTTGACACCGGGGCAGGCGACCAGGGTATGATGTTCGGATATGCCACCAATGAGACGCCGGAGCTTATGCCATATCCGATTTCCCTGGCACACAAGCTGGCGTTGCAGCTTACCAAAGTGAGAAAAGACGGCACCTTAAGTTATTTAAGACCGGACGGAAAAACACAGGTTTCTGTGGAGTATGACGAAAACGATAAGCCGGTACGTCTTGAGGCAGTGGTATTGTCCACACAGCATGATGAGGACGTGACCCAGGAGCAGATTCATGCGGATATCAAAAAGTATGTATTTGACCCCGTTCTTCCGAAGGAGATGGTGGATGCAGAGACAAAATTCTTCATCAATCCGACGGGACGTTTTGTCATTGGCGGACCTCACGGGGACGCAGGTCTTACCGGACGTAAAATTATCGTAGACACCTACGGCGGATATGCCCGTCACGGCGGCGGAGCTTTCTCCGGAAAAGACTGCACCAAGGTAGACCGTTCCGCAGCTTATGCGGCACGCTACGTGGCAAAAAATATTGTTGCGGCAGGTCTGGCAGAGAAATGTGAAATCCAGTTATCCTACGCCATCGGCGTGGCACAGCCGACTTCCATTATGGTGGACACCTTCGGAACAGGAAAACTTTCTTCTGAGAAGTTAGTGGATATGATTCGTGAAAACTTTGACCTGCGTCCGGCAGGCATTATCAAAATGTTAGACTTGAGACGCCCGATTTACCGTGAAACCGCAGCTTACGGACACTTCGGACGTACCGATTTAGACCTCCCGTGGGAGGCTACCGACAAGGTGGAAGTTTTGAAAAAGTACTTATAGGCAGCAGATAACATACAGCCGCTGCAGCGCCGGGAAAGAGGGCGCTGCGTCCGGCTGTATTTTTCTTGGCGGATATCTTGAAGAAGGTTGGGGCTTAAGGCGAAGAAATGCCCCAGAGAACCTCCGGGGCGAAGAATTTGATAACCTTTGGGGTGAAGAACTTGATAACCTCCGGGGCGAAAAATTTGAGAACCTCTGGGGTGAAGAACTTGATAACCTCCGGGCGAAAAACTAAAAGTTCAGATGCTTGAAGTTAATGGATAAATCCGGATATATACCGGCTTTCACGGTATCGGCAAAAGAGTACTCATTTATATCCTCATGTTCCAGATTGTGCACGGTGATACGGTTTTTTTCCGGGTCAACAATCCAGTATTCCCGGACGCCTGCGGTGCAGTATTTGAAGAGTTTTATACTGTAATCCATACGCCGGCTGCCGGGAGAAACTACCTCTATAATCCAGTCCGGCGCACCCAGGCAGCCCTTGTCGGTAAGCTTTG
>JAGAIK010000704.1 GCA_017626625.1 Roseburia sp. | reverse complement strand
TGCTGCTTTCATGTTTTTTCTCCTTTTTTCATAATAGGAAATTGCATTCTGCAACTTTTCCTGCAAATTCAATCCGCCGGGTTTTCTAGGAAACCACTTCCTCCGGCCCTGACAATTTTCCTGTAATTGCGCTGGCTGCTGCAACTGCCGGACTTGCAAGATAAATCTCAGACTCTACGTGTCCCATTCTTCCTACAAAGTTACGGTTCGTGGTGGATACGCAGCGCTCATGCTCCGCAAGGATACCCATATATCCGCCCAGGCACGGTCCACAGGTCGGTGTGCTTACCACTGCCCCTGCCTCGATAAAGATTTTTAACAGCCCCTCTTCCATGGCGTCTAAATAAATCTTCTGGGTTGCCGGTATTACAATCACACGCAGCCCCTTTGCCACTTTCCTGCCCTTTAAAATAGACGCTGCAATCCGCAAATCGTCCATTCTTCCGTTGGTACAGGAGCCGATTACCACCTGGTCAATCTTTAAATCGCCCACCTCGTCGATGGTTTTTGTGTTCTCCGGCAAATGAGGGAATGCAACTGTCGGTTTTAAAGCGCTAAGGTCAATGGTATATTCCTCATCATACTCTGCGTCCTCGTCTGCCTCATAAACCACATACGGACGTTTAGAATGCTCCTCCATATATTTCTTTGCAAGGTCATCCACAGGGAAAATACCGTTTTTTCCACCCGCTTCAATCGCCATGTTAGCGATGGTAAAACGGTCGTCCATGGTAAGATACTGGATACCGTCCCCTACAAACTCCATGGATTTGTAAAGCGCTCCGTCCACACCAATCATTCCGATGATATGTAAGATGATATCCTTTCCGCTAATCCATTTTGCCGGTTTTCCGGTTAAATTGAATTTGATGGCGGAAGGAACCTTAAACCACGCTTTTCCGGTCGCCATTCCGGCTGCCATATCCGTACTTCCCACTCCGGTGGAAAATGCGCCTAACGCACCGTAGGTACAGGTATGGGAGTCCGCTCCGATAATCACGTCTCCCGCCACGGTCAGACCTTTCTCCGGCAGCAGCGCATGTTCAATGCCCATCTCTCCCACGTCAAAATAATTGGTAATGTCGTGCCTGCATGCAAACTCTCTGACGCATTTACAATGCTGCGCAGATTTGATATCTTTGTTGGGCACAAAATGGTCGAGTACCAGGGCAATCTTATCCTTATCAAATACACCGTCCACCTTCATTTTATCCATCTCCTGAATGGCAACCGGTGAGGTAATATCATTTCCAAGCACTAAATCCAAATCTGCCTCAATGAGCTGTCCGACACTGACGGACGGAAGCCCTGCATGTGCCGCAAGGATTTTCTGCGTCATTGTCATCCCCATGTGTTATGTCCTCCTGATTTCTTTTTAAATACCGGAAAACTCCGGCGTCATATAGTGTGTGTGTGTTCGATGAGCTTTGGCTTTTTCCTCCGCTCTATCTGAATATGATTTTATCACAGAACTTAATATAATCAAAATACATAATAAATATATTTACCATAACTACCAATCATGTTATACTAAGAAAAACATCACTTTTCAATGGCTGTATCCGACGGCGCAATCACCAGACACAGGAGGAAAACATGAATCAGAATTTATCTTCTTACCGGATTTTTTATACCGTTGCCAATACGGGGAATATTTCAAAAGCGGCAAAGGAGCTTTATATCAGCCAGCCTGCCATCAGTAAATCCATCCAGAAGTTAGAGGAAAGCGTGGGCTGTAAGCTGTTCTCCCGAAGCTCCCGGGGCGTGGTTCTCACCGACGAGGGAAAGCTGCTCTACGACCACGTCAGCAGCGCCTTTGAAACCCTCGCCCTAGGGGAGGAAAAGCTGCGCCGTTCCATCGAGCTTGGGGTGGGACATTTAAAAATCGGCGTCAGCGCCACCCTCTGCAAATATATGCTGCTTCCTTATTTAAAAGAGTTTATCCGGAGAAATCCCCACATTTCCATCTCCATCACCTGTCAGTCCACCAACGAGACGCTGCGGCTGTTAGAGGATAACAAGATTGATATCGGTTTGATTGGAAAACCGGAGAATCTGAAAAATATTCATTTTGATTTCTTAGAGGAAATTGAGGATGTGTTTGTCGCCACGAAGGATTATATCCGCAATCTCCGTGCCAGAGGAATCCAGAAAAATCAGATTCTCTCCAGTTCTACGTTAATGCTGTTAGATAAAAATAATATGACGAGGCAGTATATTGATGATTATCTGCAGGAAAACCAGATTGTGATTAAGGATTCCATTGATATTTCCAATATGGATTTGCTGATTGATTTTGCCAGAATCGGCGTCGGGGTGGCATGTGTCATTAAGAGCTTCGTGGCGGAGGATTTAGCGTCGGGAGCGCTGGTGGAGATTCCCCTGGGGATTCCCATCCATAAGAGGGAAGTCGGATTTGCCTATAAGACAAATGGGGGGATGGCGAAATCGGCGGGGGAATTTATTGAGTTTTATAAGAGTTATAGGAGCTTCCTGTATAATTCAAATATAGGGAATTCCAAGGAAGGTGGTTGAGAAAAAAATACCTCAGAGTAAAATAAGATTACTGACTTTGCACGGTTAGTAAAAAATCTTATTGAACAGAGAGGTATCT
>JAGAIK010000703.1 GCA_017626625.1 Roseburia sp. | reverse complement strand
GATTATGTAGTGGATATGGTGACAAAGCTGCGGGCGCAGGGGATTAAGATTGGCTCCACCACAGGCTATACCGATGCCATGATGGAGATTGTCACAAGAGAAGCTAAAAAGGCAGGTTACGCACCGGATTGTTGGTTCAGCCCGGATTCCACCGGACATGTGGGACGGCCTTATCCATACATGATTTTCCGCAATATGGAGGTGCTGGGGGTAAGCTCTGTCACGAAGGTGATAAAAGTGGGCGACACCATTTCCGATATTCTTGAGGGAAAAAATGCGGGAGTGTACACCGTGGGAGTTATCGAGGGAAGCTCTGAGATGGGGCTTACCAAAGAGGAGTACAGGTCCCTTGGCAAAGAGGAACGGGAAGAAAAAATCCGTCAGGTGACGGAACGTTACAAGGAGGCAGGGGCAGACTGCGTGATACGGGACGTGCGGGAGATACTCGCCCTGGTAGAGGAATAAAAGCATAAGGCTTAGAATCCTACAATTTTGTAAGTTGTATTTAAGAAAAATTCATATTATAATAACATTGGTTCAGAGGGTAAAAGAGATTGGTGTAACAACGGTCTTTTTTGCCCTTTCCTATTAAGGAAAAAAGAAAAGGTGGGTCTGTATGAAAATTCTGATGATAGAAGATGATTTAAGCCTGATTAACGGGCTGTCCTTTGCCATAAAAAAACAGGGATATGAGTTAGAGGTTGCCCGGACGAGCGCGGAGGCGGATAATCTGTGGATAAAAGGGGAGTACGCTCTTGTGATTTTAGATGTATCTCTTCCGGACGGTTCCGGTTTTGATATCTGTAAAAAAATCCGGCAGACTTCAAAGGTGCCCATTATGTTTCTGACTGCCGCAGATGAGGAGACGGATATGATTATGGGGTTAGATATCGGCGGCGACGACTATATCACAAAGCCCTTTAAGCTGGCGGTATTTTTGTCGAGAATCCATGCCCTGCTCCGCAGAAGCAGCAATTTTAAAGAAAGGGAGACGGAGCTTTGTTCTAACGGAATCCGGGTAGAGCTGTTGAAAGGAAAGGTGTATAAAAACGGAGAGGAATTAGATTTAACTGCCAGTGAATATAAGCTGCTGTGCCTTTTCATGGAAAATCCGGACAGAGTGCTTTCGGCGGAACAGATTTTAAGTAAATTGTGGGACTGCAGCGAAAGCTATGTGGACGGCAATACGCTGACGGTGTATATCCGCAGGCTGCGTACCAAGATTGAGGATGAACCCGGCAGACCGGAAAAAATCGTGACGGTGCGGGGCATGGGATATAAGTGGAATGCGGGGGCATAAGGTGTGAGATGAAAATATTTGTAAACCGGAAAACCAGGGCGCTTTTTTGTAAAATCGGTATGGCAGTAGGGATATTTACCATTATTTCTGCGGCGTTTATAGCATTAAGGGTGGAAAATGCAGCAGTATTTGTCTTGGCGGGGGCTTTGTGTATGGCGCTAGCAATTCTTTTTTTCTGTTATCAATATTTTCAGGAACAGAGTAAACTTATTGAGGACGCCGCCGCTAAGATTCGGGAATACATTTCCGGAAATCACGGGATTCGCATAGATTGTAATGAAGAGGGAGAGCTGTACCGTCTGTTTCATGAGATAAATTCTCTGGCGGCTATTCTAAACGCCCATGCGGAAAATGAATTAAAGAATAAAGAGTTTTTAAAAGGCACCATATCGGATATTTCACATCAGTTGAAAACGCCTCTTGCCGCCTTAAATATCTACAACAGCATTCTGCAGGGAGAGGCGGAGCTTTCCCCCACAATTTCGGAATTTACGAAGCTTTCGGAGCAGGAGCTGGACAGGATAGAGAATCTGGTGCAAAATCTGCTGAAAATTACAAAGCTGGATGCCGGAACCCTTGCCTTTGAGAAAAAGAGGGAGAATCTGGCGGAAATGTTAGAGGACGTAAGAAAGCAGTTCGCTTTCCGGGCAAAGCAGGAGGAAAAGGAATTCAGCTTTACCGGAGAGGAAAAGATTACGCTGCTCTGTGATCGGAGCTGGCTGGCGGAGGCGGTGGGAAATATTGTAAAAAATGCCCTGGACCACACAAAATACGGTGACTTTGTCCGTGTGGAGTGGAAACAGCTTGCGTCCGTTGTGCAGATAACTGTAAAGGATAACGGCAGTGGTATTCATCCGGAGGATTTGCACTATATCTTTAAACGGTTTTACCGCAGCAGATTTTCCCAGGATACGCCGGGGCTTGGGTTAGGACTGCCTCTTGCCAAGGCGGTGATTGAGGCGCATAACGGCACTGTGGAGGTGGACAGCCAGCCGGGGAAAGGGACTGTGTTTGTGATTAACCTGATACAGGAGCAGCTTTGACAGAGCAGGAGTGCGGAAAGTCCGCTTTCCTACAAAACTGTAGGCTGAAATTCATGCTGCTGTAGGGTACGGATGGCATACTGGGAGTCAGAAAAACTAGAAAGGTGCTGATATCATATGAATTTATTAGAAGTAAAATCCATTTGTAAGACATACGGCAGCGGGGAGACGGCGGTACAGGCGTTAAAGGACGTGAGCTTTTCCGTTCCCAAGGGAGAATTTGTTGCGGTGGTGGGAGAGTCCGGCTCCGGCAAGAGTACGCTCCTTAATATGTTAGGGGCGTTAGATACCCCCACCTCCGGCAAGGTGTTTATTGACGGAAACGATACCTTCCGCATGAAGGAAAAAGCCCTCACCATTTTCCGCCGGAGAAATATCGGATTTATTTTTCAGGCATTTAACCTGGTTCCGGAATTGACGGTGGAGCAGAATATCATTTTTCCCGTACTGTTAGATTACCAGAAGCCGGATAAGAGATACTTAGAAGAACTGCTTGGGGTGCTGAATCTGAACGAACGGCGTCACCATCTGCCAAGCCAGCTTTCCGGCGGACAGCAGCAGAGGGTGGCAATCGGTCGTGCCTTAATCACACGTCCCGCCCTGATTTTAGCGGATGAGCCAACGGGAAACTTAGATTCCCAGAACAGCAGTGAGGTGATTGCGCTGCTTCGGGAGGCTTCCCGAAAATATGAGCAGACCATTATCATGATTACCCACAACCGCAGCATTGCCCAGACTGCCGACCGGGTGCTGCAGGTATCGGACGGCTGCCTTACGGATTTGGGGAGGTGTCGGGAATGAAAAGCTATCTGGAATTGATACCTGTTTCCGCCAAGGTGCACAGACGGCAGAACCGCATGACGCTGCTGTGTATTATTTTTGCCGTATTCCTTGTGGCAACGGTATTTAGCGTCACGGATATGGATTTGCGGCTGGAAAAGGAGCGGATGATTGAAAAGCACGGAAACTGGCATGTGTCCTTTCAGAATTTACCGGAGAGCGACGGGGAGGAAATTGCCGGGCGTTCCGATGTTGCCGTTGCTGCGTGGAGCGGTGCGGTAAATGAAACGGCAGATATTGACAAAACCTATTCTATCGGTGGTAAAAAAGTGATTCTATACGGAGCGGAGGAAAGTTACCTTACGGAAATCTGGAAAGGGCTGACGGAGGGGAATTATCCGGAGGACGAGGGAGAGATTCTTCTAAGTCCCAATGCCAGGGAATTATTAGGCATTTGGATTGGAGATTCTATCACGGTGGATACGCCGGAAGGGAGCTTTCCGTTTACGGTATCGGGTTTCTGCGAGACGGATTCCGAATTAAATGATATCTCTGATTCCGTCAGCGCATATATGGACATGGCTGCCTTTGAAAAATTCTGCGCTAAGACGGGAGAGGAGTTTGCACCGGAGCTTTCAGTCCGGTTCCGGCAGGAATCTAAAGTAAAGAAAAATCTTGCTGAAATTCAGGAACAGTATGTAATACCGGAGGAAAATATTTCTGAAAATACCGGAGTGCTCGGCGTCATGGGATTTAGCCGGAATTCTTCCATGAAAAATATGTATTCTCTGGCACTGGTGGTTTTCCTCATGGTACTGGCGGCGGGAGTGCTGATGATTGCAGGCAGTATGAACAG
>JAGAIK010000702.1 GCA_017626625.1 Roseburia sp. | reverse complement strand
ATAATAGTATTGCTTGAAGCAGCCATCGCACTGGCACCGGAAATTTTGTCCGTCGCAGAGCAAAAATTCTCCGCCTTCTATCCGCAGAGGCAGACCGTCCACCAGAACGTCCGCCAGTTTTTTTCGGGCGCTCTCATAGATACGCTGCACCGTTGTTCTGGCGATTTGCATAAATTCGCTGCATTTTTCCTGGGACATGCCCTCCTTGTCAATTAAGCGAAGCACTTCGTATTCATCTACAGTCAGGATAACGGGGGATTTTCCCTCTCCGCCGTTTGTCGGCTGAAACTCCAGTGTTTTTGGAAAATGGCATACTTTTCTGCATTTTGTAGGTCTTGGCATAAATACTCCTCCCACAAATTTTAGTTTTATTATAGAACCGTTTTGGGTATATGTCAATAATATAATTGGCATATGTCCGAAATACCGGATAAGACACAGGCTAATACATTTTAAGGCAAAGTTTACCTCAAACCAATAAGAAAAGAGCAGAATATGTATCATCTACATACTCTGCCCCTTTTACTGTTTTAACTCAAATGGCATTCGCTCTCTTGTTCTGTTTGTCTTACTGCGGCTGTTTTCCGATGTATGCTAAGATACCGCCGTCTACATAAACTACATGTCCGTTTACAAAGTTGGAAGCATCAGATGCTAAGAACACTGCAGGACCCTGTAAATCGGTTGCTTCGCCCCATCTTGCAGCAGGAGTTTTTGCAATGATGAACTGGTCGAAAGGATGTCTGGAACCGTCCGGCTGAATCTCACGCAGCGGTGCAGTCTGCGGTGTTGCAATGTAGCCCGGTCCGATACCGTTACACTGAATGTTGAATTCACCGTACTCAGATGCAATGTTTTTGGTAAGCATCTTTAAGCCGCCCTTTGCAGCCGCATATGCGGATACTGTCTCACGACCAAGCTCGCTCATCATAGAACAGATGTTAATGATTTTTCCGTGACCTTTTTTAATCATGCTTGGAATAACTGCTTTAGAAACGATGAACGGTGCATTTAAGTCAACGTCGATTACCTGACGGAACTCAGCAGCCGTCATATCGCACATTGGAATACGTTTGATGATACCTGCGTTGTTTACTAAGATATCAATGACGCCAACCTCTTCCTCTACTTTTTTCACAAGCTCGTTTACCTGCTCCTCGTTGGTCACATCGCATACATAACCGTGTGCTTTGATGCCTTTTTCTGCATAAGCAGCAAGTCCTTTGTCTACTAATTCCTGCTTAATATCGTTGAAAACGATGGTTGCACCTGCCTCAGCATATGCGGATGCGATTGCAAAACCGATGCCGTAAGAAGCTCCGGTTACAAGTGCGATTTTTCCCTCTAATGAAAAACTGTCTAAAATTGCCATTTTTACTCTCTCCTTTTCTTGTTCTCTATTTGCAAATCTTCCGTTTACCGGAAAATCCGTTGCACAAATTGAAAGTTTTCTACCCGAAAACGTCGATACAGTTGTCTACAAAATCCAGGGGACATTCCGTCCTCTTATCTGGACGCTGTCTGGCATTTCCCGTTCCCTACAGGGTAACTCCCTGCTTAAAGATTGCCATGTCATGGAAACCAGCCTCTTCACTGCAAACCTTTTTCCCGGAAGCAACCTCTAACACATAGTCAAAAAGCTTCTGCCCTGTCTCCTCTAATTCTGCATCCTCCACCAAAACTCCGGCGTTGAAATCAATCCAGTTTTTCTTCTTGCCTGCCAAAGTGCTGTTGCTGGCGATTTTTACGGTAGGAACCGGAGAAGCAAACGGGGTTCCCCGTCCTGTGGTGAAGAGTACGATGTGGGCTCCGCTGGCTGCCAAGGCAGTGGATGCCACCAGGTCATTTCCCGGTGCGCTCAACAGATTTAAGCCCGGAGTCTCCACTCTCTCCCCGTAAGAAAGCACGCCTTTGACTGCTGCGCTTCCTGATTTCTGGGTACAGCCTAAGGATTTGTCCTCTAAGGTGGTGATACCGCCCTTTTTATTTCCCGGTGACGGGTTTTCATAAATCGTCTGGTGGTTATCCTGGAAATATTTCTTAAAGTTGTTAATCAAATCAACGGTTTTTTCAAATAATTCCTCATTTTCACAGCGGTTCATCAGCAGCGTTTCCGCTCCGAACATCTCAGGAACTTCGGTTAAAATTGTGGTTCCGCCTTTACTAATCAGGATATCGGAGAATTTACCCACTAACGGGTTTGCCGTGATACCGGAAAATCCGTCGCTGCCGCCGCATTTCATACCGATAATCAGCTTGGAAGCACTGATGGGTTCTCTCTCAAATCCGGCTGCATAGTCAATTAACTCGGAAAGCATCTGTGCGCCCGCTTCCATCTCGTCCTCATGCTCCTGGCAGACAAGGAATTTGACACGATTCTCATCATAAGCGCCGATGTATTTTTTCAGTTCATCAATATTGCTGTTTTCACAGCCGAGCCCTAACACAAGGACGCCGCCCGCATTGGGATGATTCACCAAATCTGCCAAAATGGTTCTGGTGTGCTCCTGGTCGTCTCCCATCTGGGAACAGCCGTATGGGTGAGGAAATGCAATAACTTCCTCTACAGTACCATGCACCTTAGCGTTTGCTGCTTTTGCCATGGCGGTGGCAATATTGTTGACACAGCCGACGGTAGGGATAATCCAGACTTCGTTGCGGACACCGACTTTTCCGTCAGGACGGTTAAATCCCAGGAAAGTGCGCTCCTCTGTCTGCTTTGTCTCCGTTTTCACCGGCTCGTAGGTGTACTCTAACAACTCGCCTAACGCTGTCTTTACGTTGTGTGTATGTACCCAGTGACCTGCAGGAATGGCTTCTTTGGCATTTCCAATGCGGAAACCGTATTTTATAACGTCTCCGCCCTCAGGAATATCCGCAATCGCCATCTTATGACCTGCCGGAATCGTCTCAGCGGCGGTTACGGAATTTCCCGCAACCGTCACTGTTTCTCCCTGGGTAAGCTCTTTCAATGCTACAATGACATTATCATTTTCATTGATTTTAATAAAATCTTTCATAGATTCGCTCCATTTTTCTCAATGTTTATGCAAAAATCTTCTCCATAGCTTTTCTCATGCCGAGGGCACGGATATCGGAAATGTAGGAAGTAACTGCCTCTTCCACTCCGTCTAACTTGCTTAAATCCTGTCCCCAGAAGCTCTCATTAGAAAGCACGGCGTGGGTATATTCCGCAGCTTCTTTTCCGCTGTTTGCCGCAAAGAACTCTAATACTGCGGCGTCATCTAAAATATGGTACTCTTCTCCGTCTCTGTGACCGATTAACGCTTTGTCACGGATTTCAGAACCGGTATAGAATGCCATCAACGCTGCTAAGGAGAAGGTCAAGTGTGTCGGAAGTTTTCCTTCTTTATTAATGTACTCTAAGAAGCTTGGCATACATCTTGCTCTCCATTTGGAAACAGAGTTCAAGGAGATGGACAATAACGCATGTTTTACATAAGGATTGTTAAATCTGGTGATAACAGCCTCTGCAAAGTCCTGTAAATCCTGTTTCGGCAATGTCAGGGTAGGAATTACTTCATCAAAGATGGTTGCCTT
>JAGAIK010000701.1 GCA_017626625.1 Roseburia sp. | reverse complement strand
CGGCGTTTCGGTTTGTAAGGACGGTAGAGGTCCTCCACCGCCACCATAGTCTCTGCCGCTAAAATCTGCGCCTTCAGTTCCTCTGTCAGCTTGCCCTGCTCCTCAATACTGGCAAGGACGGTTTCCTTCCGCTCCTCTAAGTTGCGGAGATAATTCAGCCGTTCAAAAAGGTTACGGAGCACCTCGTCATTTAGCGCCCCTGTCGCCTCCTTCCGGTAACGGGCGATAAAGGGAATGGTATTTCCCTCGTCAATTAATTTTATGGCGGCTTCCGCCTGATGTTTCTTTATGCCGAGCTCTTCGGCGATTTTTGCAGTAATGTCCATGCTAACAATCCATGCCTTTCCATAACTTAGAAACGGAGCACTGACTCTTGTGCAGGGTTCCGTTTTCCAAGTCCTATCATAGCAGTTCTTTCCGGACATTACAAATAGATTTTTATTTGTGTTTTTCTCCGGTACATGCTACAATATGCTAAAAATCATTTTGGAGGCTGTTTATGGATTATCAATCTTCCTATAGAAAAGACCGTCACTCCGCAAGAATGGAAAATCTTTCGCTGCTCATGGGTATTATTGCTTTAGCTACCATGTGTTTTGTCTATCCCACCCTGATTTGCGGCGCTCTGGGCATTACCTTTGCACTGCTTTCCAGGGGCGGCGAGTTGCGTTTCGGTTCCCGCGCCAAGTACGGGTTTACCATCAGTGCCATCGCTCTTGGCATGGTGCTTCTCATGTTTATTTATACGATTGTGGTGGCGAATGTTTACTTCGGCGGAATCGATAATATGGCACGGCAGATGTATGAAATGATGGGAATTGATTATGATGCGCTGCTGCGGAATTATTAATTTTTACACGGCAGGCAGGTCGGTAGGAAACATCAGCTCCTTTTACCCTGCAAGCAGGTCGGTGTGAAATACCAGCAGCGCCGCATTTTTTATCAGAAAATTCAGGATAAGCACCGCTAAGGCAATCCAGAGATAACCGTCCCGGTAACGCATTCCGATGGCAAGTTTCCCTCCGGAAAGCCGTTCTATGGTCTGGCTGATGAGAAACCAGCCTCCCACGACTGCTGCATAAAGGACAAAGGGATGATAGCAGAAGCATTGCAGAAAATCTCCTTCAAAAAAGGCGTAGACTGCCCTGGTGATGCCGCAGCCCGGACAATAATACCCTGTCACTTCATGGAACATACAGGGGGACAGGTACCTTTCTAAACGAAAGCCTGTTCGTTTGTAAAAAAGAAAATACAGGAAAATAACCGCCGCAAGGCAGATTCCTGCGATATAAAAGCCGTTTTCTATTCCTCTCCGTTTCTGCGGTTCTCTTTGTGATTTCATGTCCGGTTCCTTTCCTGCTGCATTTACGAAAAAGTATAACGCTTCTTATCCCACATTGCAAATATTGGGTACAAATGCTCTTTTCTCTTTCCTTTTCCTATGCTATAATAAGAAAAATCAAAAAAACGAGACGGAATGAAAGGAGCGGATTGTTATGATGCCAGTTGGAATTTCCGGTTACGATAAAATGGGGAATTACTCCCTGCAACCTTCCGATGAAATAAAAAAAGCCGGGTACGAATCTTCCCCGGAAGAGTGTGAAACCTGTAAAAAACGTAAATATCAGGACGGCTCAGACGAAAATGTGTCTTATAAATCCGCCTCCCATATCTCCCCGGAGGCAGCCGGTTCCGCTGTGCGCGCCCATGAGGGGGAGCATGTTTCCAACGCCTACTCCAAGGCAGCCGAAAACAACGGAAAGGTGGTTTCCGCCTCCGTTTCCATCCGCACCTCCATCTGTCCGGAATGCGGGCGCACCTATGTTTCCGGCGGTACTACCAACACAATGATAAAATATCCGAACGAATCCAATCCCTACCAGCAGGAGCGCAAGGCGCAGGACGCCATGAACCTGAAAGGCAGAAAGATTGATTATGTGGCTTAAATTTTGATACGAAAAGGAGTTACTCCAATGAAACGTTCTTCCAAAGAAATCAAGCGGATATCCAGAGATATCCTGAACGACAGGTACAGTGTACCGATGGGGGCTTTCGTTGCCGCCAGTTTTATCCCCATGGCAATCGAAATCCCCTTTTCTATGTCCATGGGAAATAACCCCGCAGACTCCCAGCTTATCATCACGCTGATTGCCGAGTTTCTGATTACTTTAGTGAGTTGTGCTCGGCTGCGGCGTAAGCCTTTTGCATTTGAATATGACAAGAAACTATGAGTTTAAGCTTACGCAGATTTTTACACCTTTCCGCCAGCGGACGGAGAAATATTTCGGTGCGGGACTTTTGACCGCGCTGCTGTTCCTTTTCGGCTGTCTTCCTGTTTTCGGAGGGCTGCTGTATTCTTATTTTTCCAATGACAGTATTCCGTCACGGATTGTACTGGTTCTCACCGGGGTACTCTCCCTGGTGTTGTGCACCTATCTGCTGCTGACTTACCAGTTTGTGAGTATGCTGCTGTTAGACAATCCCGGCTTTCGTGTCATCGACGCCTTTAAAGAATGCCGGCTGCTGATGAAGCACAACCGCAGACGGCTGCTCTACCTGCTGCTCAGTTTTCTCGGCTGGGACGCTTTGATTCTGTGTTCCTTTGGGCTGGCGGCGCTTTGGATTGCACCTTATAAGAACCAGACCTTTGTTGTTTTTTATCTGGATTGTACCGGGGAATTGGAGCGGATTCCGGTGAGGCAGTATGGCTGACCCCATTCTGTTTCCCTACAGCCTCTTAGTCACCACCAGAATATTCCCAATTCCGCATTCCAACACTGCTTTCCCCTGGGGATTTCCCCCGGTGGAAATATTCTGAGAGCCAATGCTCTTCACCCTATTCCCGTTCACACTGACGCTCCCTAGGGCACAGGAAATATCGTAGCTGAAATCACTCTCTTTGTTATCCAGATTCAACTTACAGTTCCCCACACCGCAGTCTACCTTGATGTCTCCATGTACCCTGCCCTCGTAGGTGCAGTCTCCCACACCGCAGTCAATATGCAGTGTTCCGGCATCCGCCTGCTTTACCTCTGCTTTTCCGGCGCCGATTTCCATTTCGAGCTGTTCAGAAACCAAAAGCTGCTCTGCCTCCCATTTTCCGGCACCCACTTCCACAGACATATTGCGGCAGGAGAGGAGTACGCCCTCTATCTTCATATTTCCTGCTCCAATCTCTAACACCACCTGCTCTAACGTAAACTCTGCCGGAAGGAATATCCAAATCCTTGCCGTCGGGTCGCTGTGAAAGGAAATCATTTTTTTCGGAATCTCATAAGTTACAACCAGCGTTTCTCCCCTTACCTCGCAGCAATACCTGCCTCTGCCTGTCTCCTCCGCTTCCACATGTATCTGTCTGTCCGAAGATTTCGTAAAGAATACATTGGCACACGCCGCTTCAACCTCTAAATTTTTCACCGCATCTGTTTCAAAAATACTTATCCTTTTTTCACTGCTCATATTCCTGCTCCTTTCTGCTCTTTGCCATAAGGCAGGATGTTTAAAATTCCCTGCCCGTTCTCCACCATAAAAGCTGTGCATAAACCATATCGGCTCCCTCTTTTCCCCATTACCGGCTGCTACACATAGTGAACGTCAATATGTCCAAAATTTGCTTCTCCGCGGATATAGAGGGTTGCATTGCTGCTGCCTAATGGACTGCCGTACTCATTAATCGTTCCAAATGTATGCTCTAAACAATTCTCTACCTTCCACTCTTTTGGAATATAAAGGACAATTTCCCCGAAATTATTCTCCACCTCCACGTAGGCACAGTCCTCCTGAATCATTGCATTGTCAAAGTAAATTGTCATGCTTCCAAAGTTATTTTCCAGATGAGCATTCTGAAAATGATCGGAGTTGATATAGCGGATAGCGGAGCCAAAATTGTTTTCACAGTGGACATGTTCGCCGCTGCACTGCTGGCTGTCTGAGTTTCCCTTTTGATTATCCCAGTTCACATCTACCTCAAAATGGTTCTTTTTCCTCCCCCGGAATAACATGGATAAGCCGATACTTCCAAGCAGTGCCGCTGCTAAAACCGTCCACGGCGTTAATGCTTCAATCCCCAGGGGTTCATCATAAATAATGCACAAAAATGCGATGGAAAACAGGATTTCAAAGAAATTCACATGGCGAATCCCCTCCACAAACAGCCATACCATAAATGCGGTGGCAAGAATGGTAAACACGCCGATATCCGGCATCATGCCGAGTTTGCTGACAACGACAATCACTGCCGCTAAAATAAAAAAGATACCCCAGAATATTTTTCTTCCTTTCATCGATGTAACCTCTTTTCTTCTAATTTGCTGATTAACGGTTTATAGTAATACCGGGAAACATAAACCTGCTTGTGGGTGCCGGAAAATGCCACCACGCTTGATGCTGTTAAGTTCCGGTTAATAGAGTAAATATG
>JAGAIK010000700.1 GCA_017626625.1 Roseburia sp. | reverse complement strand
CTCCGGTTCCGTTTTCTCCGGTGCCTGGGGTATCTCCTCCTGTATTTCCGGGATTTTGGTTATCTCCGGCTCCGTTTTCTCCCGGATTTATTCCTGTGTTTCCGGGGTTCTTGCTGTCTCCCCCTGATGTATTTCCATTACCACCGGGATTCGTATTATCTCCTCCCGGTGTATTTCCATTGTCTCCGGAATTTTGACCATCATCTTCATTTTTTCCGCTGTTTAATTGCTGTCCCTTTGAATCAAACACCACTCTCAGCTCATTATTGGAATAATTCCGTTCTTCCGCATCTGAGCGTGTATCAATCATTAGCGCATTCAACTGTGTCGTGTCATCCCGATACATCATATCGCCCGGAAGGACACTCTGGAATGTCACAGTTTCCCCTGCTTTTATGGTATCTGTCACAATCTCATCTAACTTTTCCCCTGTCAGCGTAGAATAGTAAATTCCGGTATGAACATTTGTGATATCCTCTAACCCTTTATTTACCAGTGTTCCGGTAATCAGAAGTTCTCCGCTCTCTGTCAGGCTGCAGGATGCCTGCGCAACTGCCAAATCAATGTAATGGATTTCTGTAGAAACCATATTATTCTCTGTGGTAAGTTCCTTCTGCGGAACAGAAAGCTCCACCGTGATTTTCCTTTGGTTTAATTCCTGCGGCAGAGGAAGTTCCATGGAAACTATTTTCTGCTCTCCCGCAGCAATGTCTGTCTCCGTCTCTTTTGTCAGAAGTGTGGTACCATTCTCATCTTTTATCGTTGCCGTCACTTTGGAAATCCGATTCTTTCCAATATTTGTCATTCCAATTTCCAAAGGAAGATTGGTTCCCGGTGTCACTTTGGTATCTTCATAATAAACATAATCTGCCGCCAGGTCATAAACTTCTTCCTCCCCGGTGACAAGCAGCGTGGCATCTCCAAGATTTCCTTCCAAATCCATTGTCAGACGATTGACCGCCGCTTTTACATTTCCACCTGATACGACGGCACTGTAATTACGGATATAACCGCCCTGATTGGTAAATTGACGGAACTCTCCCCAACTATCTTTGTCCGCTTCGGCAAGATACAGTTCACTTCCCGTATCGTTAAGTATATTGGCAAGCAGCATTTTCGTTCCATTGCTTTCTGATATCTGATAATTGCTGATACCGGAAATATTTTCTTCCACAACTGTTGTTCCATCATACTGATAAAGGTTTTCCTCATTCAGAAAATAAAGTTTCTCTTCCTGTAATGTATACTCACAAGCCTGCGGGTATTCCGCAAGAATTTGTTTTTCCGTTCCGTTCACGTACTGATAAACGATGGTGTTCTCTGCATTTCCTGACTGCTGTACCCCATAGATAAGGCTCACTTTTCCATTGATACTGCCTGCTGCGATTTCTGAAATCACAGCCGTTGTTTCTTTTACAGTAGTTTCCTCTGACCAGACGCCGTTGGTCAGGGTAGACATATGCAAGCTGTTTGTTCCGCTGCTTAAGAAAATATCGTTTTCCGAATTTTCTAACCATGCCACGGTGAGCACACCGTCTTTTACATACATGGTCTGCCCGGATTCCAGCACGCCGTTTCCGGTTCCGTTCACACTAATGGGTGTTCCGAAGGCTGTTCCGTCAAAGGTTACTTCGTAGAGGTCTAAAGCGGATGCCATTTCCTCTAATGTTGCCGTGTCGGAAAAAGTCTTATCCGCTTTGCGGTAAGTAACGTAAACCTTGTCGCCTTCCTGTTTTGCCACAATGCCATCTACATAAGTTCCGTCCTCGACAATCTTCTGCATTGCCGTCCAACTGTTTCCATCATAAATGGAATACATGAGAGATGTCCGGTTATTATCGGTCTTGCTTCCATCATCTCCCACCATCAAAAGTAATAGCCGCCCGCCGGATAAAGCGAACAGGTGCGGTTCACAGTAAGGGAATACCCCGCTTTGCTCATAAATATACCCGGTTCCTGTCATATCGCCATTACTATACTTTGTGTTCTCTTCCGCTGAAAGCAGATAGTCTCTGGAAAGAACTTCAGCTTCCTCGTAAACAGTGGTTGTGTCTCCTATCTGAAGCGGTGCCATCTTCATCTCCGCCTGGCTTTCCTCACTCGGATAGATTTGCCACTGTGGAAAACGATAAGTTTCGTCTAACAACTTATGCCCAATGGCATAGCCTCTGGCATGAAGACTGCCGTTTAAAACCACTTTTAATTTTGGGTCTTTATTCGCAATGGCGGCGGACAAAACGCCCTTCATACTGCCCTCTAAATAAGTCTGGAATTTTCCCTCACTTTTTCCCATGCCAAGCCCAATCTCTGCCCCTAAGGAAGGTGTCAGGGAAAAATCGGTCTCTATAACTTTTCCTGCCTGCCGGAAAATGAAGTTTCCTTTTTCATCCGCTGTCACATCTATATACCAGTAACAAAGAGGTATCTGGGGAATATTCTGTTTCACTTTCACTCCCAAGGCTGCCTGCTCAATAAAGCCTCCTTCGGAAAATTTCAGTTCTCCGCTCTCATAGCTCCACTCCATGTAGCCGCTTGCACACATATTGGCATCCACCATCAGTTTACATTGGAACTTGTTCATCTTCCCTTTTAATTTCTCATACTGGTTCCAGTAGGTGCCGTTTCCGTTGCTCTTTTTTGCCTCCAGTCCGGTCATCTGTTTATACAGGCTCTTAAACTGATTGTACTCCTTGCTCCATGTTGCATTGCACATCCGGTTATCCGTAGTACCGTCAATCCCTGCCTGTCCTGAAGTGCTGACACCGATTAGCACCTTCACCAGTTTGTTTTCCACATCATAGGAAACTTCCGTCTTTAAATTGTCTGTACCGATTTTCGTGGAGGCATCCAGTTTAAAGAGAGAAAACTGTTTTCCGAAAACATCCAAAGTAGGACCATAAATGGTTGCCTCCTCCCCTGTAATGTCCGCCACATAGTCCTGCATGGAAAACGCCACTGCACCTGCCACCTCAGAGGGGTCTGTGGAATTTACAGGAATAGGCTTCTTTCCCTCCTCAGTCAGTACGCTAACTTCACAGGACATGGTATTTCCGTTGCTTAAAGAGCATGTGACCGTTGATACGCCTGATTTTTTTCCGTATAGGCGAAGCAGCCACGTTGCATCCTGAATATTTCCATCGGTGTCTGCAATCCCTTTGCTGACACTCCCCTTTTCTACCGTAAGTACTGATTCGTCGCTATTTGTTATCGTCATAGTATTCACGGCACCATCAATTTCATTTTCGTTCGCTCCATGAATATAAAGAAACAGAAATGTCTCTTTTCCCGTCTTTACACTTTTACTTCTTTCGCCGGAAAGCGTTGTACTTCCCGGCTCCGTACTGCCACCAACATTGTCGCCTGTTCCACCATTTCCTCCTTCCCCGCTGGTTCCGTCATCGGTGAGAGACCAGAGATGAGAGGAGAGATTAATATGCAAAGCTGGCACAACCGCGTAATCACTAACGCTGACAAAAATACCATATCGATCAGCGGTCCCGTCAGGAGCGACATTCGCGGCATCATTCAAAGTGCCTCCCCGCGACCGCAACCACCACCACGCATTGGCGCCTGTATAGTAGCTAT
>JAGAIK010000699.1 GCA_017626625.1 Roseburia sp. | reverse complement strand
TACTGCGGACTACCTTTCCCTCCGCAGTAAAAATCCCCATATCCACCAGCGGCTCCACCACTTTTCCCTCTTCTAAGATATATTTCTTTTTCCGGTTGTGGCTGCTTTCTCCTCCCTTAGCGGTCTTTCCCGACGTTTTTTTGCATTGATAAGTCACTTTTCCTTTTTTAGAAATCAGAAGCATATGCTCCGCTCCGTCCTCCCAGGCATTGACCTGCAAATACATTCCCGCCACGGTGGAAAAAAGATATTCCTCTAACGCTTCCGGTACTATATTCTCATGAAATACCTGTTTTTCGGTATAAGCTGCCGCCTGAAAATAGGATTCCTTCTTTTCTACCACAATTTTGCGGTACTCCACCGTCTTTTTTTCCGGCTTGCTGATAATGATTTTATAACTATCCGCAGCCGCTATCTTCGCCAGCCCATTTCTCAATTCTTCCATATTTTTCTCCGTAAACTCTCCGTTATCTTTCGGTTTTAGCGCAGCCGGCTGTTTTCGTAGCGCTGTCTGGTTCTCACGCAGCTTTTCAGTTCCTCATATCTGTCGTCTAACTCACCTTCCGGAATCACCACATCTAATACCACCGCCATGTCATTAATCAGACGGTCTGTAATACAATCACGCATGGAAACTAAAATATTATACTTCTCATCAAAGTCGTCCGTATCTAAAAATTCCATAAGCTTCGGATTCACACCGCCGCAATCGCTGTCTCCCCCTGCTGCGCTGTCTTCTTTTCCTGCGGCATCGTCTGTGGCAGAAGTTTTTTTCTGTTTCTCGCATTCCTGCGTCTCCCCTGCTGCGGGCTTTGCAATCATCTCGCGCTCCGGCGTCTTCCCTGTCGCAGGCTTTGCAGGCACCTCACGCTCCGGCATCTCTCCTGCTACTGGCATCTCACGCTCTTTCGTTTTCCCTGCCACAGGCTTTGTGAGCGTCTCACGCTCTACCTTCTCAAAACGGTATCTCTGGGTCACCTGTGGATATTTTATATGGTCCACCTCGCTGGTAAACATGGCAAGCGGTCTTGCATATACGGCAAAATCACCGTACAATGCCTGATACACCACCAGCAATTCTCCGGTCTCCGAATGCTTCGCCACCGTGATTACCTGGTATAATTTATCCTTAAAGTGACGGTATATTTCTCCGCTCTGCGGTATTCTTTCTGTCATATTCTGTCATTCTGTCCTTTCTCAGCTATTTAATACAAGACAGCGCATTGCTGCGCTGTCCTCTTAAAATTCCATCATTTCGCAACGGTTGAGCATCTCCACTCCCTCTGCCACAAAATCCCGTTCAAAGCTCAGTTCCCCGGTATATCCCGTAATCATAAGGTCACTGATTTGCTGCATCAGCGGGCTGTTTTCCATCGTGGCAAGACCAAGGCTTTCCACCGCTGTATTTTCGGTCTGTTCAAACCGCAGTTCATCCACTGCTTCTTCCTGTACATTAGCTGCTGCGCGGCTTAGAATGGTATTCTCCCGTGCCGGCTGCTGTACTCTTGTGCTCTGCACATCAGACTGCGGAGCAGGAGCTGTACGCTGTCCATTCTTCTGCGGTACAGCTCTGCCCGCCTGTGCTGCATTTCCGTATTTTTTCTGCAGGCGTTCCTTTAATTCCCGCTGTGTCTGTGTCATGCTTTTCTGCATTGTATTCGCAGCACTCTGAATCGTATTCCCTGTCTGCCCCGGCTGGCTTTTTCTGTCCATGCTCTGCCAGTTTCTTTTTCCGGTATTCTGCTGCTTTATTGTTCCCGTACTTTTCTGGGCTTTTTGGGCTTTCTTCTTTTTTTCTGCAAAAACTACCCAGACAACTACGATAATGACGATGATAATGTCCATGCTTTCCTCCACGCCTGCCAAACGCTGTTATTCCAGTATAAACTTGTCTACAATGTCCTTCAGGTTCTCAACACAGGAATAGCATTCGGAAACCATATTGTGAGTTGTTCCTGTTTTCTCCACCATGTCACTGGTTTTCTCTGCAATATCCGTAACACCCTGTGAGGACTCTCCCACGGTCTCATTGATACCTCCCAGCGCACTGGCAATGCTCTCAATGGAAACTGCCAGTTGTTCCATGGATGACTTCACATTCTCCATACTGGTTCTGAATACATCCGCATCTTCTTTATACTGTTCACTCACCTGCTCAAATTCTTTATAGTCCCCTACAACAGTATTTTCCAGGAAATCCGTGGTTTCCCCAAGGCATTCCGACATGTTGCCCACCGCCTGATTTACCTCTTTGACAATCTCGCTGATGTCCGCAATGGCTTTGGAGGTCTGCTCTGCCAGACTGCCGATTTCCGTTGCCACTACCGCAAAGCCCTTTCCTGCTTCCCCTGCTCTCGCTGCCTCAATGGAAGCGTTTAATGCCAGCAGGCTTGTCTGGGAAGAAATCTCCATAATGGTGTTGGTAAGTTCGTTGATTTTCTCCACTGCCTTGGAGCCTTCAATCGCCCGCTCTGCCTTCACCTTTACGGTGCTGTACATATCCATGGTTCTGCTGCTGGCTGCCACGGTCTTTTCTCTCATGTTCTGTGCGCGTTCCATCACTTCCTCGGAGGTCTTTGTTCCCTCGGACGCCATAGAATTAATATCCTCAGCCCCCTCTTTAATCAGTCCAATATTTTCACTGATGGTCAGTGTGGTGGCTGCCGTCTCTTCCATTCCTGCTGCTAACTCCTGGCTTGTGGCGGAGTTATCGGAGCACATCTGGTCTACGGTGGAGGTTATCTCCTGTAAACCGTCTACATTGGAGGTTATCTGGCTGCTGGCTGTGTTAATACTTCCTATCATTTCCCGCAGGTTCTTTCGCATCATTCTGACTTCCCGCGCCATCTCACCGGTCTCGTCTTTTCTCCGGCAAAGCTTATTGCTGTTGGGATTTGACCTGAAATCCAACCTTGAGGTATCACCGATAATCACCGTCAGCTGCTGAATTGGCTTGCAGATAAGTCTGCCCACAATGCAGCCTATTACAATACAAATCACCATTCCTGCCAAAGCGGAACCTACTAATTTCCTTAACATGCTGTTTACCGGCTCAACCACTTCCTCCTGGTCTGCGGTAACCACTACAATCTTATTATCACTGGTCAGTGCATACGCTGCATATTTGACTGCCCCGTTAAAATTGTAAGTCACCACCGCATCCTCCGGTCTGCTTCCCGCCTGAAGCTGGCTTACCAGGTTCTTTACCACCTCATTTTCCACCGGCTGTCCGATTTTTTCCGCTGTCGGATGGTAAAGCATCGTACCGCTTTCATCCACCAGATACGCATAAGAGGATTCTATGCCTTTCATTTCGATATCTCCCATGGCATTTGCATATTCCTCACTGCTCACCATATCCTCCGGTATCTTTTCCACCAGATTGGCGGTGGTCTCCGCC
This sequence comes from Roseburia sp., assembly GCA_017626625.1. Classification (GTDB taxonomy): domain Bacteria; phylum Bacillota; class Clostridia; order Lachnospirales; family Lachnospiraceae; genus Roseburia. The sequence goes on along the minus strand of JAGAIK010000699.1, from coordinate 2,984 downwards.
ATGCTCAATATGTAGTTCTCATTCACCTCAGTCAGCGCGTTATTTGCTTCTATTCTGGTGCTTATTAAAGTTCCCAGCACCGATATCACAGTAACCACAACTACCAGTAACACTATCTTTGCCATAATCGAATGGACAAACGTAACTTTTCCCTTTTCTTCCATCGTAAGTCCTCCCTGTTTTACCCAGCAAATGTCTCTGCTGTCTTCTCTAACAAGTCACGAATCGGTAAATGCTGCGGACACTGTCCCTCACATTTTCCGCATTTGATGCAATCCTCTGCCCTTCCTTTCTCTGCCACCGCACGATTATAATTACCTCTTGTGATATCATTCAGCCCGAACTGTACCACGGAATTATAGGCGTGGAATACATCCGGTATCACAATCTTCTTCGGACAGCCTTCCACGCAGTAGCGGCACGCCGTACAGGCAATGGTAGGCAGTTTTTCCAACTCCTCCACCACCTTTTCTATCGCCTGCTGCTCCTGTTCTGACAGCGGGACAAAGTCTTTCATATAGGAAGTATTATCCGCTAACTGCGCCTCGTCCGACATACCGCTCAACACCAGCATAACATTGTCAAGGGATGCCGCATAGCGGATTGCAAAGGACGCAAAGGATGCCTCCGGATTTAGCCCCTTTAAAATATTAGCAGGCTCTCCCACCATATTGGCAAGAGTTCCGCCCTTTACCGGCTCCATCACGATAACCGGAACACCGTGTTTTACTGCTGTCTCATAGCATTTCCCCGACTGTACGTTCTCAGACTCCCAGTCGTAATAATTAATCTGCAACTGGACAAATTCCATCTCCGGGTGTCTGCTTAAAATATCATCCAGTACATCCGCCGTATCATGGAAAGAAAATCCGATATGCCTGATTTTTCCTTCCTCCTTCATGCGCTGCACAAAGGCAAAGCCGCCTTTTTCCTCTGCCTCTCTTGCCCGGTCTTTATTCATGGCATGAAGCAGATAAAAATCAAAGTATTCCACACCGCAGCGCTTCCGCTGAATCTCAAACAGCCGCTCATAATCTGCGGTTACTTTCACCAGCCACACCGGCATTTTCGTGGCAAGGAGAAATTTGTCCCTGTCATAGCGTTCCACCAGGCAGCGTCTCACCGCTTCCTCTGATTTCTCATTGTGGTAAGGATAGGCTGTATCGAAATATTGAAATCCCTGTTCCATATAAGAATCAATCATGGCGCAGAACCGTGCGTCATCAATGGCATTCACATCGCCGCCTGTCACGGGAAGACGCATACAGCCAAATCCCAATTTCTTCGTCATACTGTTTTTTAAGTCTGTCATTCTCTTTTCTCCTTCCCTTACAACCTCTTTTATATATCGTCAAAAAATGAATTTTGAATGATATTTTTTTCTAAGAACACCTGCAAAATTCTTCCACATTTTCTGCAATCATGGAAAGACTCTTTTTCCAGAAATCCACAGAGGTCAGGTCAATTCCCACCATTGCTCCCGCCTCTTCTATGGTACAGCAGGGTGTCGCCGCAAGCATTTTTTTGTACTTCGGAACAAAAGCCTCCCCCTCCTGTAAAAATTTATCGTAAAGCCCTAATGCGAACAGCTTTCCAAAGGCATAAGGGAAATTGTAAAAGCTCCGGTTGCTGTTGTAATAATGGTTTTTACATGCCCACATATATGGGTGAAGATATTCGCTGTCAAGTCCTTCCCCATAGGCTTTCTTCTGCGCCTCTAACATCAGCTCCTTACAGTCCTCCGCCATCAGGAATTTATTTTTCCCCTGCTCAAAAACTGCCGTTTCAAAGAGATAGCGGGAATAGATATCCACGATACACTGAGTCTGCTCTTTTAAATCATTTTCCAGCAAATTCAGGCGTTCCTCCCCCTCTGCTTCCTTCAGCGCATATCTGCCCAGATGCGTCTCATTAAAGGTGGATGCCGTCTCTGCCACAGGCATGGGATAATTCTGATTCAGCGGACGTTCCCCCTCTAACTGCCTGTTGTGGTACGCATGCCCCAGTTCATGGGCCAAGGTTCCGACAGAGCCGAAATAGCCATCAAAATTGGTAAGAATCCGGCTCTGTTTCCGCTCTGATACGGACATACAGAAAGCTCCACCCCGTTTTCCTTTCTTCGGGTAAAAATCAATCCAGGCATTGTCAAAGGCTTCTTTCATCAGCTCCGCCATATCCGGGGTAAAGGTACGGAAACATTCCACCAGATAATCCCTCGCCTCTTCTATGGTGTAGGTCTTATCCGCTTTCCCCATCGGAGCAAACAGCTCATACCAGGGCAGTCCGTTCTGATACCCCAGCAGCTCCGCCTTTTTCCGCAGGTATTTCCGAAATACCGGAAGATATTCTTCGATTGCCTCCATCATGGCGTCTAAAGTTTTACGGCTCATTCTTGACTGTTCTAAAGTCATGGCAAGCGGGCTGTCGTAGCCTCTCTTTTCGCTTAACATGGTAACCTGTGCTTTGATATTGTTCAGGGCAAACGCCAGAGAATCCGCAATCTTTTCATAGGAGGCAAGCTCCGCCTCATAGGCTGCTTTCCGCACCTTCGGCTCCGGGCTGTATGCCAGATTCCGCACTTCGGAAAGGGTTAAGGTTTCTTCCCCGTATTCCACTTTTACCGTAGATGTCAGATAGGAGAAGAGATTTTTCCACGCTTCGCCTCCGGTGATATCCATAGCGGCTGCCATCTCTTCCACTTCATCTGCCAGCAGATGTTTTGCGCTGTCCTTATTCTCTTTTAAGTAGAATGTATAGGCTTTTACAATTTCACTTTCCTCCGCCAGCCGCTCCACATTTTCTATGTTTGCCAGGCATTTTTTTGCAGCGGATTCCATCGGGGTATACTGTGCCAGCAGTTGATTCAAGCGGTTCAGTTGGGCTAACAGGGCGCCGTTTCCCGTATCTGCAGACTGACTCAACAACACATAGTGCATCAGTTGAAAGGTTACTTCCATAAACTGCTCCATGCCCGTCAGCAGTTG
>JAGAIK010000698.1 GCA_017626625.1 Roseburia sp. | reverse complement strand
TACAGCAGTGCGGCGGGAAATTACGTGATGATTGACCACGGCGGCGGGCTGTATACGGTTTATATGCACGCTTCGGCGCTGCTGGTATCTCCGGGGCAGGAGGTATCGGCGGGAGAGGTGATTGCAAAAGTAGGAAGCACAGGTATTTCCACTGGAAATCACTTGCATTTTGGTGTATCATTAAACGGAAGCTATGTCAGTCCCTGGAGTTATCTTGGTGGCTGATGGTTTGCGGCAAGGATACGGAATAGAGCAGTAAGAAATGTTCCCTGTCAGTTGACAGGGAATTTTTGATTTTTTTTCACATATGAATGTTATAATGAGGGAACGCAGAACGAAAACGGATGTTTTAACATCAGAAAGGGAAAAATGGACAGACAGTTTATGGAAAATAAGGAAAATACCAATGATTTAAAACCGTTAGAGGATTTCGAGGCAGGGCGGAAGAAAGGAACGGGGAGGGGCGTGCTGTATGGAGTCGCCGGAACCATTTTAGCGGGGGCGCTGCTGTTTACAGGGATAGCAAAGGCGGCGGGCGTAAAGATTTTAGTCACCGGAAAGGCAGGGAACAGCCAGACCAGCGGTACGGTGTTAGACAGCGATACCCTCCAGAAAATCGAAGAGCTGAAGGCATATGCGGATTTGTATTACTATGATGAGATTGATGATACGGCTTTGCAGGATGGGCTTTACGAGGGGCTTATCAGCGGTCTGGGAGATAAATATTCGGTCTATTATAATGCGGAGGACTATGCCCAACTGCAGGTAGACACCACGGGACAGTATTACGGCATTGGCGCAGGGCTGCGGCAGGACGTGGATACCATGGTGGTTTCCGTGTCCAAGGTGTATGAGGGGACGCCCTCGGAGGCAGCGGGGCTTTTAGCGGAGGATATTATCCTGTCGGTGGACGGAACGGATGCTGCCAGCATGGAAGTGACGGAGTTAGTAAAGCTCATCCGCGGGGAAGAGGGCACTACCGTCCATTTGGAGGTATACCGTGCCTCCACAGGGGAGTATCTTTCCTTTGATGTGGAGCGTGCCAATGTGACGCTGCCCAGCATTACCAGCGAGATGTTGGATAACGGTATCGGTTACATTCATATTGATTCCTTTGAGACGGAGACGGCGGCACAGTTTGAAACGGCGGTGGCAGAGTTAGAAGGACAGGGCTTAAAGGCGTTGATTTTAGATGTGCGCTATAACGGCGGCGGGCTGGTGTCGGCAGTGGTGCAGATATTAGACGACATTCTGCCGGAGGGGACGGTGGTTTACACTGAGGATAAAAACGGGAACCGCCAGGACTACACCTCTGACGGGGACACCAGTATGGATTACCCCTTAGCTGTGCTGATTAACGGGGACAGCGCCAGCGCCTCCGAGATTTTGGCGGGAGCCATCAAAGATTATGAGTACGGAACCTTAATCGGAACCACCACCTTTGGAAAAGGCATTGTGCAGACGATTTTCCAGTTAGAGGACGGAGATGCGGTAAAGCTCACCACGGCGAAGTATTTTACTCCCAAGGGAAATTATATCCACGGCGTGGGCATTGAGCCGGACATTACCTTGGAATATGAGTATTTAGACCCGGAGGGGGAAGAATACGAAATGCAGTATGACAACCAGATTCAGAAAGCTATTGAGGTACTTACGGAGGAAATCAGGTAATTATGAAAAAGACGGTGCTTCGGCTGGTGACAGGTGCTCTGCTGATTGTCTGGATGACGGTAATTTTCCTCTTTTCCCATCAGTCGGCGGTGACTTCCTCGGAAATCAGTGGAGGAGTGTCCTTAGGATTGGTGGGCAGGCTGGATGCGCTGTTTGACCTGGAACTGCCGGAAGAAACCTTAGAAAAATTGGCGCAGATGATAGATTACCCGGTGCGGAAGGCGGCGCATATGACGGAGTATGCCATACTGGGACTGCTGGCATTTGCTTTTTTCAAAGCCATGGCGCCGGGGCGGGGATGGCATTACTGGGCGGCGTGGCTCTTTGCCCTCTGTTATGCGGCAACGGACGAATTTCACCAGTTGTTTGTGGCGGGGCGCTCCGGCAGGATTTCCGACGTCTGTATCGACAGTGTGGGAGCTGCTCTTGGATTATTGGTTTTGTTTCTGCTGCAAAAAATTTGGCGAAAACATTGCGAAAAAAAGGCATATCCGATAAAATAGAAATAACCATGTACTTTAGTCATGGAACAAGGATAAGAAAGAGGTGATACTGTGGTAGAACTTGATCAATTTAAAGTGACCCTGAATTCTTACAGGGAACCGCTGCAGGAAGTGAGGGATTCACTTTGACCTGGCTAACAAGGAGCAGCGGATTGAAGAGTTAGAACGGGAAATGGAGGCGCCGGATTTTTGGGACGACCCGGTGGTTTCCCAGAAGAAAATGAAAGAATTAAAGAGCATGAAGGACGATGTGGAAACCTATGCTTCTTTAAAGACACAGTTTGAAGATATTGAGACACTTTTAGAGATGGGATATGAGGAAAACGATGCGTCCCTTATCCCGGAGATTGAAGAGAATTTGCAGGAACTGATAAAGACCTACGACGGAATCCGCATTAAGACCCTGCTTTCCGGGGAATATGACGGCGACAACGCCATTGTTTCCTTACATGCAGGGGCAGGAGGTACGGAATCCTGCGACTGGGCGGCAATGCTGTACCGCATGTTTACCAGATGGGCGGCGGATAAGGGCTTTTCGGTGGAGGTGTTAGATTCCCTCGACGGGGAAGAGGCGGGCATTAAGTCCATCACTTTCCAGGTCAACGGGGAGAATGCCTACGGTTATCTGAAATCCGAGAAGGGCGTGCACCGTCTGGTGCGTATCTCCCCCTTTAATGCGGCGGGCAAGCGGCAGACCTCCTTTGTGTCCTGCGATGTGATGCCGGACATTGAGGAAGATTTGGATATTGAGATTAACGAGGACGACCTCCGGATTGACACCTACCGTTCCAGCGGAGCGGGAGGACAGCATATCAACAAGACCTCTTCGGCAATCCGAATCACCCACCTTCCTACAGGAATCGTGGTACAGTGCCAGAATGAGCGTTCCCAGTTCCAGAATAAGGATAAGGCGATGCAGATGTTGAAGGCGAAGCTGTACCTGTTAAAGCAACAGGAGAACGCCGAAAAGGCGGCGGGAATCCGCGGTGAGGTGACGGAAATCGGCTGGGGCAATCAGATTCGCTCCTATGTCATGCAGCCCTACACCATGGTGAAGGACCACCGTACCGGGGTGGAGACCGGAAATGTGGACAGTGTGTTAGACGGAAAGATTGACCTGTTTATCAACGGCTATTTGAAATGGCTGTCCTTAGGCTGCCCGAAGGGACTAGGAGGCACAGATGAATAGCGGCGTCATTCTCTGGATGGTGCCTGTGGTATTGTTAGCAGCGGTTTTGATTGGCGCTGTGGTGGTAATGCAGAAGATAAAAGGGTTTTCAAGGAGCGTCTTTGGGACGGATTCTCTGGCGGAGGGCTTGGAGCGTCAGGCGGATGAACTGGCGCTGACTCCGAAATCCGTTTCCGGCATGACCCGGATTTTTGCACCCCAGATACAGCGGGATTTTCCGGACTTTCATTTAGAGGAATTTAAGGATAAGGTGGAAAATGCACTGGTGGCGGCTTTGCAGGCGATTGGAGCAGGAACTTCTTTTGCAGGCGGTCTTTCTGAAGCTGCAGAGGAGACGGTAAAGTTGTCGGAGGATTTCAAGTTACAGGTGGAAAGCCGCATCAGGGCAAACCAGACGGCTGGGGTGAGGGAGCACTATGAGCAGATAACGGTGCACCAGACAGAGATTTCCAATTATACGAAGCAAAAAGGAAAATGTGTCATCACCTTCCAGAGCGCCGTAGGTCATCTCCATTATAAGGAGAAGGACGGGAAAGTGACGGAGGGAGAGAAAAACCGCTTAGAGCAGACGAAATATAACGTGGAAGTGATGTATATCCAGAACGGAGCTTTGGCGGGAGAGGGCAATGCTTTCGGCACTACCTGTCCTAACTGTGGTGCGCCTGTTACCAACCTTGGGGCGATGTACTGCGAGTACTGCGGCTCGGCAGTCACTCCGGTGAATGTGAAAGTCTGGTCAGTCCACAGCTTTTATGAAGTGAATTATAAACATCCCTGATGAAACGCTAAGACAACTGCCGGGGAAATATCAATGCGAACAGGAGAAGGCTTAGTACAAATACAGGGATAGCAAACAGGATACAGGAGGAAAATTATGGGAATTATTAAAGCAGTTGCACAGGCGTTGGGAGGCGGTTTCGCAGACCAGTGGCTTGAGGTTTATGAAGCGGACGATATGGGGGAAAAGACAGTATTTACCAGCGGTGTGCTGCTTCGCAAGGGACAGAACAGGAAAGGGACGGATAACACCGTCAGCAACGGTTCTATCATTCACGTGTATGACAACCAGTTTATGATGTTAGTGGATGGCGGAAAAGTGGTAGATTACACCGCAGAGCCAGGGTATTATAAGGTAGACAATTCTTCCATGCCTTCTTTATTTAACGGCGAGTTCGGGGAGACATTAAAGGAATCCTTTAATCGTATCAAATTCGGAGGTCAGACTCCCACGGCACAGAAGGTATTTTTCGTCAACTTGCAGGAAATCAAGGGCATTAAGTTCGGCACCAGAAATCCGATTAATTACTTTGATAATTTCTATAATGCAGAGCTGTTTCTGCGGGCTCATGGAACCTACTCCATCAAGATTACAAACCCGCTGCAGTTTTATGCAGAGGTGATTCCGAGAAATAAGGACAGAGTAGAAATTGACAGCATTAACGAGCAGTATCTGTCCGAATTTTTAGAGGCACTGCAGTCCTCCATCAACCAGATGTCAGCGGACGGCACCCGGATTTCCTATGTTTCTTCCAAGGCGAGAGAATTAGGGAAATATATGTCAAATACCTTAGACGAAGAGTGGAATCAGATGCGCGGTATGGAAATCCAGAGTGTGGGTATTGCCAGCGTTTCTTATGATGAAGAGTCCCAGAAGCTCATCAATATGAGAAACGAAGGGGCAATGTTAGGCTCTGATTTCAATGTAATGCGCGGTATGGCAGTCAAAAACATCACCGAGGGTATCCGGGATGCGGGAAGCAATTCCGGCGGCGCTATGGCAGGATTTATGGGAGTAGGCATGGGAATGAATGCCATGAATCAGACCATGGCGGGCTTAAGCGGATTGCAGACACCGGGAGATATGCAGGGTGGTATGCCCCAGGGCGGTATGCAGCCGGGAGCTGCGCCCGGAATGTCTCAGAATGGCGCACAGCCGGGGGCTGCACAGGGAATGTCTCAGAATGGCGTACAGCCGGGAGAAGGCTGGACCTGTGAGTGCGGTCAGGTGAATACGGGCAAATTCTGCAGCGAATGCGGAAAGCCGAAGCCTGTCATTGCCACAGAATGGACCTGTGAGTGCGGTCAGGTAAATACGGGCAAATTCTGCAGCGAGTGTGGGAAACCTGCTCCGGCGGCGGAGTGGACCTGCGAATGCGGTCAGACCAATAAAGGAAAATTCTGCAGCAACTGTGGAAAAGCGAGGAACTAAGGATGGCTATTATCAGTTATAAATGTCCGAATTGTGACGGTGAACTGATTTTTGAACCATCGACACAAAAGTATAAATGCGAGTACTGCGGCAGCCTGTTTTCCCAGGAAGAATTAGACGCCATGAAACCGGCGGAAGGCAGTGAGAGGATAGACGGCGGAGCGCAGGCTTCAGAGGAAAAAACAGGGGAAGAAACCGGGGAAACCACTGAAGCTGGAGCAGTGATTTACAACTGTCCCAGTTGCGGCGCCCAGATTGTGACAGATGACACCACTGCGGCAACTTTCTGTTACTATTGCCACAATCCGGTGGTGTTAGGGGGACGGTTAGAGGGGAAATATCTTCCGGATAGAATCATTCCTTTTACCGTCACCAGAGAAGCGGCGGAAAAGGGCTTCGGCGAATATATCAGTAAGAAAAAATTTGTGCCGAAAGCATTTTTCAGCAAAAAGCAGATAGAGAGCATGACGGGCGTCTATTTCCCCTACTGGATTTATGATGCCAGGCTTGAGGGCTCCATGCAGGCGGAGGGACGAAATATCAGGGTATGGCGTTCCGGAGAGACGGAATTTACCGAGACAAAGTTTTATAACGTGCAGAGAGAGGGCGAGGTGGAGCTTTCCAATTTATCAGAAAATGCACTGAAAAAAGCCAACGCCAAACTGGCGAAGAATATGCTTCCCTATGATTTTTCCAAAATGAAGGAGTTTAAGACAGGGTATCTGTCCGGCTTTTTAGCGGAGCGCCGGGATATTGAGAAACAGGAAGTGGAAGGGAAGATGCAGCAGGAGATGCGGGAGAGTGCGGAACGTCTGCTGCGGGAAACCATAAGCGGCTACAATTCCGTTTCTGTCCGGAATACCAGGATTGTACCAAAAAAAGAAAACTGGTCCTATGTGTTGTTTCCTGTCTGGACCCTTACCTACAAGGCGAAAAACGGTAAGATTTATTATTATTCCATGAACGGTCAGACCGGGAAAGTCAGCGGAGAATTACCCATTGATTATGCCAGGGTAACGATTGTGAGTGCGGTGTGCGCGGCAGCGGCGTTAGCGTTGGCGCTGATAGGAGGGTTTTTCTTATGAGAAAAAGAGTGAGGCAGTGGTTTTTAGGCATCAGTTTGCTGTTACTTTCCCTCCAGGTGAATGGCTTTTCCATGGGAAATGCTGTTTTTGCGGCGCAGAAAGGGAATGTCTATGATGAGGCAGACCTTTTGACGGAGCAGGAAACGGATGCGCTGGCTGAGAAAATCAGTGCGTTGATGGAGACCACCGGATGGAATATTTATGCGGTAACCACCGATGACGCCGGAGGAAAGAGCGCAGAGGCGTATGCGGACGATTTCTTTGACAGCCATTCTACGGAACAGGAAGACGGTGTGGCAGCGCTGATTGACATGGATAACCGGGAAATCTACCTTTCCACCTGCGGAGAGGCAATCCGTTACCTGACAGACGAGCGGCTGGATTACATATTAGACGATGCTTACGGGGAGATATCTGAGGGAAATTATGCAGCTTGTCTTGACGCTATGATAGACGGCACGGCGGAATACTATGAGGGAGGCATTCAGCAAAAACAGTATAATTATGATGAAGAAACCGGAGAGATTTCCGTTTATCGCAGTATTACCCTCTGGGAGGCTCTGATAGCAGTTGTCATCGCTGTAGTGGTTTTTGGAGCAGTCTTTGGCTGCATCGTGGGAAAATACCGGCTGAAATTCGGAAATTATGAGTATGATTTCCGGCGGTTCGGCAGTATGGAATTGAAACACAGCAGTGATGTGCTGGTAAATACAGCCGTTACCCACCGCAGGATTCCGCAGAATAACGGAGGAGGCTCCCATAGCAGCAGCGGCAGGAGCACGACCCATCACAGCAGCAGCGGCAGAAGCCACGGCGGTTCCGGCAGGAAGTTTTAGCGTAGTGATGCGCCCGTTTATGATTTGCAGCAGGGAAATGAGATACCGCATTGGTACATAGGTATTATAACTTATATGAAAAAAAGTTATGATTAACATGGAGGAAAAGAGGTTGCACCTGCAGCCTCTTTATGTTATTATCTTCCTCATGAGGACAAATGTTGGTGTGCAACAAACACAGTGTGAAAAATATAATACATAAAGGAAAGCAAAAAGAAAAGGCGGCAAAATAAGAGGGAAAGAGGCTGAGTTTTGAACATGAAAGAAAAATGCCAATATTTTG